>NZ_CATKPZ010000003.1:0-185282 GCF_949767415.1 Pseudomonas sp. IT-196MI5 | reverse complement strand
CACCTCAAACGCTGTTCCCTGTGGGTGCGAGCTCGCTCCTACTGCCCCAACCGCTCCAGCGTATGCGTCAACGGTTCCAGCGACCCTTTTTTATCGAACACCCGATGATCCGGCTCAGTTTGCAGCTTCCGGTCGAGACTCGGCGATCGCTCCGGTGCGGGCGATCACGGTCAGGATCGACAGTGCGGCGATCACCAACCCCGGTGACGTTGCCAGCAGCACGCCAGTGGTGCCGGCACCGGCGGCGAGGATCTGGCCGGCGGCCAGGGGACCTGCCACCGAACCGAGCCGGCCGATGGCCACGGCCGCGCCGACACCGGTGGCACGCACTGAAGTCGGGTAGGAAGGGGGCGCCAGTGCATAAAGTACAAGCTGTGCGGCCATGACGAACAGCCCGACGGCAAACCCGGCGATTGCCATCGGCACGATACCCACTGACAGGCCGACCCCGGCCAGTGCCGCCAACACTCCTGCGTACACGAACAGGACCACTTTCAGGCCGTTGCAGCGGTCCAGCATCAACCCGCCGAGCAGCGAACCAATGGCGCCGCCCAGGTTGAACAGCATCTGCACCATGCCTGCCTGAGGCTTGGTGAAACCCTGTTCCAGCAACAGCGAGGGCAGCCAGTTGAGCAGCATGTACATCACGGTCAGGGTGAAGAAGTAGCTCAACCACAAGGCCAGCGTGCTGCGTGCGCGCCCTTCGCCGAACAGCGCCTGGGCGGTAGACGACCGTTGGCTGGCGGTCGCGGCGTGTTGCTGGCGGAACGCAGTGGATTCGGGCAGCAGCAGCGCCATCAGTGGCACCACCAGTAGAGGCGTCAGGCCGCCGATGATGAAGGTGGTTTGCCAGTGCTCACTGGAAAACATCACCACCACCGCCGCCAACGCGCCGCCCAGGGGCACGCCGCAGTACATGACGCTGATGGCGGTGCCGCGATGGCGCTCGCTTACGGCCTCGGCACACAGGGCAATCAGGTTGGGCAAGGCGGCACCCAGGCCCAGGCCGGTCATGAAGCGCACCAGCAGCAGGCTGGAATAGCTCTCGACATAGGCGGTGCAGAGCGAGAAGACGCCGAACAGCAGCACGGCGCCGACGAGGATTTTCTTGCGGCCGATACGATCGGCCACCCAGCCGCCAAAAAACGCGCCAGGCAACAGGCCAATGATCCCGGCGCTGAACACCCAGCCCATCATCTTCGGGTCCAGGGCAAAGCTCTGGCGCAATCCTGCGGCAGCGGTGCCGGCAGCCTGCAGATCGAACCCCTCGATCAGCGCAACGATAAAGCACAAAGCGATTGTCAGCGTCGAGCGACGCGATGGACTGTCCATGGGTGAACCTCATTGTTGTTTTTTTATGCAGTCGAGCCCTCCGCGCGTTAGGAGCGCCGTCAATGACCGCTGACGATTAAGATAACAAAGATAACTAAAAAAAGAATGGTGGCTTAAAAAGCGCGTAAACCACGAATAAAGTGATAAAAAACAGTTTGTTATGGATGCATTAGAGAGATTGTATAAAAATAGATAATAATATTAATGTTCGATTATCGGTCATCTCCGATTGACGACGCCCCTTGGCTGTTTCCATTCTCTGATCGTGAAGCCGGCAGTCCCGTACGGGTCAGGCACCAGAAAAACAATAAAAAGTGGACATCGAACATGCCAAAACGCCCCTTGAACACCGGTTCAGTAGCGTCGCTCTCCTGCGTCTGCAGTCTCCATCCCGGGTGGGTCGTGGCGCTGCTTGGTGCCAGTGTTCTGCCCTTTCAGTTGCGGGCCGAAGGATTTATCGAGGACAGTCACGCAAACTTGACCCTGCGCAATTACTACCTGGACCGTGAATACCAGGACGGCGGCGCAAAGACTGCCGCGCGGGAATGGGCTCAGGGTTTCATCCTGGGCATGGAGTCGGGGTTTACCGAAGGGACTGTGGGCTTTGGACTGGATGTGCGGGGACTGCTGGGGGTCAAGCTCGACTCCGCTCCGGATCGCAGCGGCACTGAACTGCTGCCGGTGTCGGCAAGCGACAAGCGCGCGGCGGATGACTATTCGCGGCTGGCTCCGACGGCCAAGCTGCGGTTTGCCCAGTCTACGATCAAGAGTGGCGATGTCTCGATCTTCCTGCCGTTTGCCTTTGCCAGCCCGTCGCGACTGCTGCCACAAACCTTTCGCGGCACCACACTCAGTTCCAGGGACATCGATGGCCTGACCCTGAACACCGGTGACATCGATCGCATCAACAAGCGCGATTCCACGGACTATCAGGCCATGGCCATCGCCTCGCCAAACCGGCGATTCAACGGCGCCGCCACCACCTCGCATCTGGCGTACGCAGGGGGCGATTATCAGGTCAACAAAGAACTCAGTCTGCGCGCCTACCATGCCGAGGTGGCCGACCTGTACCAACAGGACACTCTGGCATTGCTGCACAACCTGGCGCTCGGCGAAGGCGTGTTCACCAGCGACTTGCGCAGTTTTTTCAGCCGCGAGGATGGCAGCGCCAAGGCGGGCAGGGTGGACAACCGCAACCGCTCGGCGTTGTTCGGCTACCGCTTCGGCGGGCACCGAGTGAGCCTTGGCTACATGCATTCCAGTGGCGATACGGCGACGCCGTACATCTCTGGCACGGAGTTGATGGGCATGAGTGAACAGACCATGGCTTCGGATTTTCTCAACGCCAAGGAGCGCACCTGGCAAGCGATCTATGACTACGACTTCGTCGCATCCGGGGTGCCCGGTTTGAAGGGAAGGTTGCGTTACGTGCGCGGCGACAATATCGAGCTGGCCGCCTTCAACGCCGAGGACCGCAAAGAGCGCGAATTCCAGATGGAACTGGGTTATGTGATTCAGGGCGGCCCGCTGAAAAACGTGGGGCTGTTGGCGCGCAAGGCGATCTACCGCAATGACTTCCCGAGCGGTACGGCGTTTCGTGATGAAAACCAGACCCGGTTCCTGGTGATCTATACCTTGCCGATCTGGTAAGCCCGGGTCCTTCGATGTTCCCCGCCGGCCGCCCCTGTTTTTTTGGCGGGAGGGAGCGTGCCGGCAGACTGTGTTCAGTCCTGGTAAACCTTTCTCAGCAAGCGCAGCAACTCCTCGCGCTCTTCACCGGTCAGCGATGAAGTGGAGTCGAAATCGCTTTGCGCGGCGATCTGCTTGAGCTCCTTGAGCAAGGTTTCGCCGGTCTTGCTCAGGAAGATTCCATAGGAGCGTTTGTCCGGTTTACAGCGCACCCGCACCGCCAGCGCGCGGCTTTCAAGCTTATTGAGCAGCGGCACCACCTGCGGCGGCTCGATGGCCAGGGCCCGGGCCAGGTCGGCCTGCATCAACCCTGGGTTCTGCTCGATGATGGCCAGGGCCGAGAACTGCGCGGGGCGCAGGTCGTGGGCTGACAGGCGACCGATCAGGTTCTGGAACAGTTTGAGTTGGGCGCGCCGCATCGCGTAGCCGATCAGGTCATCCAGTGCCGAATCCAGCGGTGCCTGCATCTCGGCGGTGGCGGACGGGGACTCGCTCTGATCGGCGAGGGGAGAAGGCTTGGCCATTGCGGGTGAATCCTGAACAGGTGGAGGTTAACAAGCGTATCCAGTTTGCCGGGGTTGGCTGCTGATAGCTATGCCCGTCGCTCATGGCGATGGGCTCGAAGGATATTTCAGGGTGGATAAAAAAATGGTTAATTTGATTAATGGTTAATTGACATAACTATATAGGTCCTTTAATTTCCAGTCATCTTCAAGCCAAGAACAAGAGAGCATCGCCATGAGCAACTACGAAGGTCGCTGGACAACCGTCAAGGTCGAGATCGAAGAAGGCATCGCCTGGGTCATTCTCAATCGCCCGGAAAAGCGCAACGCCATGAGCCCGACACTCAACCGGGAAATGATCGATGTACTGGAAACCCTGGAGCAGGATCCGGCGGCTGGCGTGCTGGTGCTGACCGGTGCCGGCGATGCCTGGACCGCGGGCATGGACCTCAAGGAGTATTTCCGCGAAGTGGACGCGGGCCCGGAGATCCTCCAGGAAAAAATCCGCCGCGAAGCCTCGCAATGGCAATGGAAACTGCTGCGCATGTACGCCAAGCCAACCATCGCCATGGTCAACGGCTGGTGTTTCGGTGGCGGCTTCAGCCCGCTGGTGGCCTGTGACCTGGCGATCTGCGCCGACGAAGCGACCTTCGGCCTCTCGGAAATCAACTGGGGCATCCCGCCGGGCAACCTGGTGAGCAAGGCCATGGCCGACACCGTGGGCCATCGTCAGTCGCTGTACTACATCATGACCGGCAAGACCTTCGGAGGGCAGAAAGCCGCCGAGATGGGCCTGGTCAACGAAAGCGTACCCCTGGCGCAACTGCGTGAAGTCACCGTGGATCTGGCGCGCAACCTGCTGGAGAAAAACCCGGTGGTGCTGCGTGCGGCCAAGCATGGCTTCAAGCGCTGCCGCGAGCTGACCTGGGAGCAGAACGAGGACTACCTGTACGCCAAGCTTGACCAGTCGCGCCTGCTCGATACCGAAGGTGGCCGCGAGCAGGGCATGAAGCAATTCCTCGACGACAAGAGCATCAAGCCCGGTCTGCAGGCCTACAAACGCTGAGACTGATAGCCGGGTGCAAGTCCGCCCGGCGCTTCACATCGCTCGAATGCATTCCCGATAAAGACAATAAAGAGGAATCACCATGCTCGACGTGCCCCTGCTGATTGGCGGCCAGTCGCTCTCTGCTCGCGACGGTCGGACCTTCGAACGCCGCAACCCGGTGACCGGTGAATTGGTATCGCGGGTTGCCGCCGCCACCCTGGAAGATGCCGATGCCGCGGTGGCTGCGGCGCAGGCAGCGTTTCCCGCCTGGGCCGCCCTGGCGCCCAATGAACGTCGCAGCCGTTTGCTCAAGGCCGCCGAGCAGTTGCAGGCGCGCAGCGCGCAATTCATCGCCGCCGCCGGCGAGACCGGGGCCATGGCCAACTGGTACGGATTCAACGTGCGGCTGGCAGCGAACATGCTGCGTGAAGCGGCGTCGATGACCACCCAGATCAATGGCGAAGTCATCCCCTCGGATGTACCGGGCAGTTTTGCCATGGCCCTGCGTCAACCCTGCGGTGTGGTGCTGGGTATCGCCCCGTGGAATGCCCCGGTGATTCTCGCCACCCGCGCCATCGCCATGCCGCTGGCGTGCGGCAACACCGTGGTGCTCAAGGCCTCCGAACTGAGCCCGGCGGTGCACCGCCTGATCGGCCAGGTCTTGCAGGATGCCGGCCTGGGGGATGGCGTGGTCAATGTCATCAGCAATGCCCCGGCGGATGCCCCGGCGATTGTCGAGCGGCTGATCGCCAACCCGGCGGTGCGACGGGTCAACTTCACCGGTTCAACCCATGTCGGGCGCATCGTCGGCGAGCTCTCGGCGCGCCACCTCAAACCGGCCTTGCTGGAGCTGGGCGGCAAGGCGCCGTTGCTGGTGCTCGATGATGCCGACCTGGATGCGGCGGTGGAGGCAGCCGCTTTCGGCGCGTACTTCAATCAGGGGCAGATCTGCATGTCCACCGAGCGACTGATCGTCGATGCAAAGGTCGCCGATGCTTTTGTCACCAAGCTGGCGGCCAAGGTCGAGACACTGCGCGCCGGTGATCCCGCGCTGGCGGATTCGGTGCTCGGTTCGCTGGTGGATGCCAGTGCCGGAACGCGCATCAGGGGGTTGATCGACGATGCCCTGGGCAAGGGCGCGCGCTTGGTGGTCGGCGGACAACTGGACGGCAGCATTTTGCAGCCGACCCTGCTCGATGGCGTCAACGAAACCATGCGTCTGTACCGCGAGGAGTCCTTTGGCCCGGTGGCGGTGTTGTTGCGCGGGGAGGGTGACGAAGCGCTGCTGCGTCTGGCCAACGATTCCGAGTTCGGTCTGTCGGCGGCGATTTTCAGTCGCGATACCGGGCGCGCCCTGGCGCTGGCCCAACGGGTCGAGTCGGGCATCTGCCATATCAATGGCCCGACCGTGCACGACGAAGCGCAAATGCCTTTCGGCGGGGTCAAGTCCAGCGGCTACGGCAGCTTTGGCGGCAAGGCGTCCATCGAGCATTTCACCCAGTTGCGCTGGGTTACCTTGCAGCATGGACCGCGGCATTACCCGATCTGAACCGCAGAAATAACAATAAAAAGGCTGCAGCCACCACCATGCCCATTCGTGCGCCCTGGTGGTAGCGTGCCTTGATGGAGTACAAGCACGTGAGTTCCGAATTCAGATCGCAACCCCACACCGAGGCCGGCGCGCCGCGCTACCGTCACCTGTCCATCGGTCGCGCAGCGGTCGAGGTGACAGAACAGCAGGGCGCATTGCACATGCGGTCCCTGGAGCCATTGGCCGAGTATCCGCCGCGACTGCTTGACCGTCTGGTGCATTGGGCACGGGTGCGTCCCGAGCAGACCTTCATCGCCGCCCGCCAGGCCGATGGTAACTGGCGCCGGGTCAGTTACGCCCAGATGCTCGACAGTGTCCGGGCCATCGCCCAAAGCCTGTTGAGCTACGGCCTGTCGGCAGACAAACCCCTGGTCCTGCTCTCGGGCAATGACATCGAGCATTTGCAAATCGCCTTCGGCGCCCTGTACGCGGGCATCCCCTACTGCCCGGTGTCGCCGGCCTATTCGCTGCTGTCCCAGGATTTCGCCAAGCTGCGTCACGTCTGCGACCTGCTGCAACCCGGCCTGGTATTTGTCAGTGATGCTGCAGCCTACCAGCGCGCCATCGATGCCGTACTGCCGGCCCAAACGCCACTGATCACCGTGGGTGGCCAGGTCGCGGGGCGCCACCAGGTCAGCATTTCCAGCCTGCTCGAGCAGCCGGGCGGTGCCGAGGCCGATGCCGCGTTTGCCAGCACGGGGCCGGACAGCATCGCCAAGTTCCTGTTCACCTCCGGCTCGACCAAGCTGCCCAAGGCGGTGATCACCACCCAGCGCATGCTGTGCGCCAACCAGCAAATGCTGTTGCAGACGTTTCCGGTGTTCGGCGAAGAACCGCCGGTGCTGGTGGACTGGCTGCCGTGGAACCACACCTTCGGCGGTAGCCATAACGTCGGCATCGTGCTCTACAACGGTGGCAGTTTTTACCTGGACGACGGCAAGCCCACGGCGCAGGGTTTCGCGCAAACCCTGCGTAACCTCAAGGAAGTGTCGCCCACCGCCTACCTCACCGTGCCCAAGGGCTGGGAAGAACTGGCTTCGGCACTGGAGCAGGACGCGGAACTGCGGGAGGTTTTTTTCCAACGCATCAGTCTGTTCTTCTTTGCCGCTGCCGGTTTGTCGCAAAGTGTCTGGGACCGGCTCGACCGAGTCGCCGAACAGCACTGCGGTGAACGTATCCGCATGATGGCCGGGCTCGGCATGACCGAGGCTTCGCCGTCTTGCACGTTCACCACCGGGCCGTTGTCCGTGGCCGGTTATGTCGGCCTGCCGGCGCCCGGTTGCGAGGTGCGCCTGGTGCCGGTGGACGGCAAACTCGAAGGGCGCTTTCGTGGGCCGCACATCATGCCCGGCTATTGGCGGTCACCGCAGCAGACCCTCGAAGCGTTCGACCCGCAGGGCTTCTACTGCTCCGGTGATGCGCTCAAACTTGCCGACCCGCGCGACCCGCAATTGGGGCTGATGTTCGACGGGCGCATCGCCGAAGATTTCAAGTTGTCATCCGGGGTGTTCGTCAGCGTCGGGCCTTTGCGCAGCCGGGCGGTGCTCGAAGGCTCGCCCTATGTCCAGGACCTGGTGGTGACCGCGCCGGATCGGGAATGCCTGGGTGCGCTGGTCTTTGCGCGGATGTTTGAATGTCGACGGCTGTCAGGGCTGGCGGCCAGTGCCAGCGACACCGATGTGTTGGCCAGCGCGCCGGTTCGCGAGTGGTTCGCCGGCTGGTTGCAGCGACTCAATCGCGACGCCTCCGGTAATGCCAGTCGCCTGGAGTGGATTGCCTTGCTCGACGAGCCGGCGTCCATCGACCGGGGCGAAATCACCGACAAGGGCTCGATCAATCAGCGTGCGGTATTGCAGTGGCGCGCGGAGCAGGTCGAGGCACTGTATCGCGGGCTCGATCCGACGATCCTGCGCGCCGGGTCGAAGTCGTGAGCGCAGGCGAGCGGCGCTATTGATCGAGAACCCGGCCTGGCGAGCCTGAGGCTTACTCGGCTGACGGACAGCCTGTGTTGTACAGTGAGTGCATTGTTACGTTAGACAGCAAGGAGACATCATGACGGTCAAGCGTATGGACAACGTCGGCATCGTTGTAGACGACATCGACGCTGCCATTGAGTTCTTCACCGAACTAGGCCTCGAACTCGAGGGGCGCGCCCCAATCGAAGGCGACTGGGCAGATGGCGTCACTGGATTGCGCGACATGCGCGTCGAGATTGCCATGATGCGTACGCCGGACGGTCACAGTCGGCTCGAGTTATCCCGATTCCTCGCACCGCCTGTGGTCGCCGATCACCGCAGCGCCCCGGTGAACGCCCTCGGTTACCTGCGCGTCATGTTCACAGTGGAAGACATCGACGACACGCTCGCCAGGCTCTACAAGCGCGGCGCGCAGCTCGTCGGCAAAGTGGTCCGGTACGAAGACACCTATCGGCTCTGCTACATACGGGGGCCCGAAGGCATTCTCATCGGGCTGGCCCAGGAGCTCGGGCAGCACGCTTGTCGATGAGCTCAGCGCTGGCGGGTCGCCTCCGTGCCCGGCACCTGGTCCGCGGGCCAGTCGATGAACGGGCAGATCGAATAGAAGTGCTCGCTGCAAGAGGGCTCGCCGGGCAAGTGCTCCCTGTCACTCAACATCGCCGGATCGTGTTTGTTTAAAGGTGTTTAAGGTTGCTTCATGCAAGCTACAAGACCTTGCGCCGTTGCCTACGGTTACGCCAGAATCCGCCGGCTTGTGCGCCTCGGGGGCCATCGGTAACTTGATTCGTGTCACTGCTCATCAGTGATCGGGTTTAGTCGCCCGTTGGTTTCACGAAGTGTATTTGCATCCAGACAGACAGGTCATTTCATGCCTGCACTTCATGGTAGCTGTGCGCAGGGCGCCTTCGGGTGCGCCGGTTTCGTGTCTCCCCGGTCGACTAACCTGCGTACAGCTGCCACCCCCCTTGTTTAGTCGCAAGTCGGTGATGGCTCCATTTTTTGGAGACGGAAATATGTTCAAGGTAACGCCAAACCCACCGGACGCCGATCCGGTCTCACCACATGAAGCCGACTCAACCAGGCTCAACGAAGCCGCCCTCAATGGTCATCTCCCCTCGATTGCCGATATCAAAGCCACACCGCGCACACCCAGCAGCTTGTTCACTGTGGACCCGCAGGCGAGTCCCGAAACCTTGATGGTTTATCTGGTCGAAACCCTCGCGTCGGTCGATGTGATGGTCCATCAGTTGGTGGATCACCTGGACGGTGGGTCGCGCAATGCGTTGCTGGGCATTTCCAACAGCGTGATGCTGGCGGAGATCACGGCGAACCGGGTGCTGGATCAAATCGATCCGTAGGAGCGAGCTTGCTCGCGATGGAGGCCAACGATGACGGGGGAAACCAGACTTACCGCAGCGTCCTCTGGTTTTTCGCGAGCAAGCTCGCTCCTACAAGGGTGCCGGCGTGTGATTTGGGAGTGAAAGCAATGGACCCGCCAGGGCGGCGGGTCCGAAGGGGGATCAAAGCTTCGGCAATTGCCCGATGCGGCCCATCATCTCGGTCACGATCTGCAAGTCCAGCAGGAACTGCTCGGTGGTCTTGAACTCGTTGTCGTTGTGACCGGTGTATTTGACGTCCGGCATGGCCAGGCCGAACTGCACGCCGTTGGGCAGTTCATGCACGGAGGTGGCGCCAGCGGAGGTGCCGAACTTGTGTTCCATGCCGAGGTTTTCGCTGGGCACCGCGAGCAGGGCCTTGACCCATTCACCCTCGGGGTTGCGGTACATCGGTTCGGCAATCGACAGGTCGAAGGTTGGTGCGATGCTGGTCTTCTTGCTCCAGGCGTCCAGCTTTGTGGCGATTTCGGATTTGAGCACTTCCGGCGTCTTGCCCTTCGGCACGCGCAGGTTGACCGCGAGTTTGAAGGCTTTGTCGTCCATCCCGACATAGGTCAGGGACGTGGTCAGCGGGCCCATGAACTCATCGGCAAAACCGACCCCCAACTTGCCACCCAGGTAGTCCAGCCCCCAGTTGTCGGCGGCGTAGCGGGCGGCGTCAGTGATCTGGTTGTGCTTGAGCGCGACCTTGCCGTCGAGGCTATTGATGAAGTCGAGCATCCTGGCCACCGGGTTGACGCCGGACTCGGGCTCGGAGGAGTGCGCGGACACACCGGTGACCGTCAGTTTGACGTCCTTGCCGTCGATCTTGGCGGCGACCTCGAAGTTGCCACCGTTGCGCTTGGCATAGTCGGTGCCGGCCTTTTGCAGGCTGGCGGCCAGTTCGGCGGGCTTGTCGGTCACCAGGGTCACGACCGATGTCGACGGAATCTGGTTGGTGGCCAGGCCGCCGGTCATCGAGGTGATTTGCGCTCCTTTGCCTTGAGCCTTGCGTTTGGCGAAGCTGGCCATGACGGTGCCGTAGCCCTTCTCGGCGATCACCACCGGGTAGCCGCCATCCAGCGCCAGGTTGTAGTTGGGGGTCGGGTTGCGTTCAAAGTAGTAGGGGATGGCGTCACCCGTGGTCTCTTCGGTGGTGTCGACCAGCAGCTTGAAGTTGCGGGCCAGCGGCAGCTGCTCTTCCTTGATGATCTTCATGGCGTAGAGCGCCACCACGATGCCGTTCTTGTCATCTTCAGTGCCGCGGCCATACATGCGATCACCGATCAGGGTGACCTTGAACGGATCGAGGCGGGTGCCGTCCTGCAGCACCCAGTTCTCCGGCGTCACCGGCACCACATCGGCATGGGCGTGAATGCCCACGACTTCATCGCCAGCGCCTTCCAGGGAGATTTCATAGACGCGGTTATCGATGTTGCGAAAGTTCAGGTTGAACGCCAGGGCGAGGCCCTTGATCTTCTCGGCAATCTTGAGAAATTCGGGATTGTCGTGCTGGGCAACACCGTCCACGCGCACGGTTGGAATGGCCACCAGCTCCTTCAAGGTTTCGGTGGCCGCGCTGCCGTATTTCACCCGGGCGTAGAGGCCAAGCAGGCGATGGATTTCATTTTGCTGCCCGGCGCTAAGCGTCTTGTTGCCCTGGAACGCACGGATGGCCGGGCCGAGGTTGTCGGTTTTGGCGATATCGCTCTTGGACAAGTCGCCCAGGAACTGTCTGAAATCCTTGACCGATGCATCACTGAAGGTCTTGAGGATGATCGCGCTTTGTTGCGGGGTGATGTTGGCGTGGGCAGCGGTGGTGAACGACGAAAGGCTGGCGAGCATGAGGCTGGTCGCAGCCAAGTGCTTGAGGGAAAAATCCATTGCTGGGGGCATTCCTTTGCAGGTGGTTTGTAAGAAATATCTGATCGTTTGATCAGAAACATTTGCAAACTACCACCACGAGCGTGTGAAACGGGAGCCCCTGAAGTGGGATCTGTCGCACAGAAATGCAAAAGCGGCGCAGAAATGAAAAACCGCTCTATCAATGCTTACATTCCGACATCACCACGTGGCAGGTATTCGGCGTGCCGCCGGATCGGCCCGCATAGCGGATGCAATTATCCAGGGATTTCTGGCGAGCCATGTCCAGGGTGTTCGCCCAGGCGAGGCCGCCTTCGCCGACAGTGGGGAGGGCTTTTGCGTAGCAGGTTGAACCCGTGTTTGGGGCGGAATAACGAGCCGTGGTGGCTTTGCCTGAACATCCCGCTGTCAGTGCCAGACCAATGGCGAGCAGGAACCATGATGACCATTGACGCGCAGTTTTTCCCGTCATCCCGGTTCCCCTGTAGCAAGAGGCGTATTCGAGATCGTACCTGGCCAGATCAGGGCCGGGGCACACTCTTTCTTTGAGCCTATCCTTGCGGCACCGATCCTGCCGCTCCTTTCGTCTGCTTTCCTTTCTTCAGTGTGTCCGGTCGTCCGAGAGTCGAGGTGGGGTCGCTACAGACCACTGAACAGGCTGATGATCACGGCATTGACCAGGTCAATGAAAAAGCCGCACACCAGCGGCACGATCAGGAAGGCCTGGTGCGCCGCGCCGTACTTTTGCGTCACGGTCGACATGTTGACGATGGCCGTCGCCGTGGAGCCGAGGGCAATCCCGCCGAATCCGGAAGCAATCACACTGGCTTCGTAATCGCGCCCCATACAGCGGAAGACCACGAAATACGTATAGGCGACCGTCAGCAGAATCTGCAGGGTCAATGCGCACAGAATGAACATCAACGCGCCGTCGAGTTGCCATAGCTGAAGCCCCATCAGGGCCATGGTCAAAAACATGCCCAGACAGATATCGGAGATCAGCGACAGGCCCAGGCTTGCACCGCTCCAGGTTTTCAGTCGTTGATCGCCCACAAAGGCCAGAACGAGGTGATGAATGACGATGCCCGCGAACAGGCAACTGACAAATTTGGGCAGGGTGATGCCGACATCGACCAGCAGCAGATTGAGTCCATAGCCGAGCATCAGGGTCAGGTTGAGCCACATCCAGGCCCAGAGCACGTCGTAGTAGTCCAGTGGCTTGCTCGGTTGTTGTTCGAGAATGCCGACTTCCAGCTCTGCATCCCTGGACGGCGTCAGTCGATAGCGACGTATCAGTTGGTTGGCGATAGGGCCGCCGATGACGCACGCGGCAATCAGGCCGACGGTGTTACTGGCGATGCCCAGTTCGTGCGCGTTACCGATTCCCAGTTTTTCGACGAACAGCGGTGCCCAGGCCAGGGTGGTGCCCACCCCACCCGTGAGGGAAATGGAGCCCACCATCAAGCCGGCTTTGGGATCAAGTCCAAAAACCTCGGCAACAGCCATGCCCAGCGAGTTCTGCAGAAGAATGAACACAGCGGCGAGTAACAGCAGGATCAGCAGCGGGCGCCCACCCCTGAGCAGTTGGCGCATGTCCGATTTCAAGCCAATGCCGGCAAAGAAATAGAGCAGCAGGGTGTCGCGAACTTGCAGATCGAATTCGATATGGATATTCAAACCGAAGTAAAGCAAGGACGTCACCGCCGCACAGATGAAGCCGCCGACGACCGATTCGGGGATACAGTAGTGGCGGAGAAAGGCGTTGTGCTGGACGAGGGTTTTGCCGAGGAAAAGCAGGAGAATGGCGAGTGTAAAACTCACGAGGCCGTGAACCTGGAAGAGCTGTGAAGTCATTTAAGGCCTACCTGAATACTGAAAAATCATTATCAGGATACGGTGATTCAATGTTTAGACCTGTATCAATGAACGCTCGATACAGCCTTGCTCGTCCAGATGGTTTCCTAATCATGAGGTGCGTTTGTGCGCCAAGCGTGAGGACAGCCTGGCCTGAACGGGAAAACCCATCCGGATTGGCATAGGCCGCCATCACGCTCCCGATGGTCAATCAAACGGCTGACGTTAGCGCTTGATCTGAGAAATCTTCGTTCCTTCGATGCTGACCCCCGCCATCAGCCCTTGCTGGTCGAAGATGAACGCGTAGGCGTCGTCTTTGAGCGTCGAGCTGGACAGGTTCTTCGCAACCCCTGCATTCACTAAAACAACCGTTGGCCCTACACCGATTTCCCAGCCCTTGGTGTCGGCTAGATATTTCATGGCTTTATCGGTCATCAGGAAAACCACATAGCCATACGACTGGGCGCCGGCTTGCAGCCCCCATGAACCGCTGACGGAGTTGTAGTAACTCTCGACTTTCGAGCCTTTTATCAGTACGCCTTCGCCATAGCTGCCGCCGAACACAAGACCGGCCTTGATGATGTTCGGGAAAACAAGCGCCGCTTTGGCTTTGTGTGAGATGGTTTCGGAAAAAGGATTGGTCTTGTAGAGCGTTTGCAACGCTTGTCGAGAGTCGGCATTCAGGTCCTCGGCGGTGGCCGCTCCCGCAGTGTTCAGGAAACTGGCCGATGCCAATGATGCCGTCACGAGGAAGATCGACAGGAAGAACCGCATTGATTGAGTCATTTGCCTACTCCGCCGAGGGAGCATTGGATGAGAGCAGTGGCAAGCGCCTGCGTCAGGCAGGAACCGAATCCGCTGAGGTTATCCGGCGCACCCTGAAGTGTGTGAATTGCAGGCATCGCTCTTGAATGAAGTTAGCTCGGGGCCATTGATCATTTGCGATGCCTTCAGCTGTTATGACCACAGCGTAATGGCCGGGTTCGCTGTCAGTTTTGCTTCTGGCCTCTGGCGTCCAGTATTTTCACACCGTGATTCCGGGTGGCGGCCGATAACACCGGCCTGAACGCGAAGTCGAAGTGCCGTTGGCATCCGCAGCATTGATGTTCTGATTGAGTCGGCTGAGTAGGGCGGGGCTGGGATCGTCTCGCAGGCGCATGACCGCCTCATATTCGTCAGAGAAAAACGCAACAGGCAGCAAAAGGCCCGCTCAATGACGGGCCTTCTGTTTGGGGTCAAATCCTTTTGTTCATCCAATCTGCGCTCCATCTTGTGAGCGTTTCGTGAAAAGCATGTCGTAGCAATGAAAAAGCCCGGCGTCGGCCGGGCTCTCTGTAGATGGGCCAAATCCATTTGGCTGATCCCATTGTGCTGGGTGGATGTGACGACGATATGACAGGGCTGACACGATGAGCTGATCGCTGTCGGGCTGGTCAATTTAGCGGAAGCTACAATTTTCTTGAGAAAATTATGGAACGCTTGTCGAGCGGCGAGATTTTCGCCAAACCCCGGAAACGACAAAGCCCTGAATAATCAGGGCCTTGTCGTATAAAGATGGCGGAGGCGATGTCTTTTGTGTTCCGCGTGCAACCACGGAAAGCCAGGGGCCAAGGTATGGGCTGAGACTCATCTGAATTGAGTCATCATCCTTTTAAACAGGAGGTGACTGATGGCATCTCTGACGACAAAAACCGTAGAGAAAATAGTCAGAGCTGGGTTGGCTGGAATGACCAACGATGGCGACGGCCTCTACTTGAAAGTCGGCCGTTCCCGTGGCGTCAGTTGGATTTTTCGCTACAAGATTGCCGGCAAGAGCCGAGAAATGGGGCTGGGCGGGAGCGCCGAAGTCAGTCTCGCGAAAGCTCGTGAGAAAACAGCAGAGGCCAGAAAGCTGAGCAAGTCAGGCGTCGATCCGCTCACCCATCGGGATGAGGCGTTGGAGCGACAACAGCTGGAAAAAGAAGCCGAACGTTTAGCTCAGGACACTGCAAAGATCAGGGCAACCCCCCTTCAAAGACGTTGTTCTCGACTACATTGCTGCCCACAGGGCGGGCTGGAAAAATGCCAAGTATGCACAGCAGTGGGAAAACACTTTGGCTACTTATGCGTTCAAGGTCATAGGTGATCTTCCAACGCAGGAGGTCTGCGAGCAAGCACTTGCACATGCAGTAGAGAGTGCGGTTGAGGCGGCTTATCGCCGTGGAGTCCTTTTCGGCAAGCGGCAAATTTAATTGGATCACTGGTCACGATTTGTGTGCGACATACAGGAAGCGCAAGACAGCGGGAAAGATAGCAATGGAGGCACAGCTTAGTACCAATCCCTACTGATATCGGTCAGCCAGCACTAACATGAGGTGCTAGTAGGTGATCAAACGGTTTTTGGCTGCATCAGTCAGTTAAAAAGCGGTCGCGTAAATCGAGTCTCATGATGGTGTTTAGTGCTGGAGGATTAAGCGACGACGCAGGAGGCGTGGTTGTCTGTTTGGACAGTGCGTCTTTTGCCATTCCAGGGGGCTGTTTTCAAACCAGCGATTGAATGCTCGACTGAATCCGCTGGAGTCAGCGTATCCGAGTAGCCCCGACATCTGCTTCATGCTGATTGAAAGGTCTTCGAGATAGCTTCGAGCCATCCCTTGGCGGGTTTCATCCAATAGCCGCTGGAAGGATGTGCCCTCTTGCGCCAGGCGGCGTTGCAGCGTGCGTGAGTTGAAGGCCATGCAATCGGCGACTTTCTCGATGGTGGCGCGACCACTGGGCAGCAGGTCGCGCAGCAATTGCTTTACGTAGCCGGGCATCTCGTCGGCCGACAATCGCTCCATCCTTCCAATGTGTTCAGAGATCAATCGGAACAGCGTTTCGTCGGCCGAACTCAGCGGCAGTGAAAGTACTGCCGAATCGAACTCAAGGCCCGTGTAGGAGGAGGCGAAAGTCGGTAGGAAGCCGAGTGTTTGCAGATAGTTTGACTCATCACAGAGTGGTGGATGCCGAAGCAGTACCGCTCCGGGTTGCCAGCCACTGCCCACCAGGGTGCGCATCAACTGTACGCCTACGCCACAGGCTAGCTCTTCGGCCTGGCGCAATCCAGGTATGTCGCCTTCGTTGACGCGGTAGCTGAGAGCGGCAAGGCCACCTTCGACGTCGAGCCCGACCTCCGCCGCCCCGTTGTAGAGCGAATAATTTGCGCGCAGTTCGCTCAGCGCATCACCGACCGTCCTGGCGTTACGAATCAGACAGAGTAGGTCACCAAAGACATTGATACCCTGGTAAAGCCCATACTGAAGACCAAACAAGACGTTATCTGATTGCTTCTCGCACCGTTCCAGCAATGCACAGTACCGCCGGTAAGACAGGATGCCCTCATGCCGCCGCAGGCTCTCCTGTGGCAGAGAAACGCGTCGAAGCATTTCCGCTGGGTTCAGGCCCTGGCGGGTGGCGAACTCCTCGAAACCGGTAAGACTGAGTGCACGAACGAAAGGATTCAGAGACATATTCCGGTACTTGCTGGTTGCATTCTGACGTCGAGACGTTGAAGTTGGAGCCGGGCGTACCGCCCATCATTTGCCAAAGGTCATACCAGGTCAAACAGGTGGCTTGGTGCCGGTGCTCGGGGGCCTGCCTGAGGCGGGCGTACCGAGTTGCTGTGCTTGCTCATAGCGTTGTTTCCACTTTTGTGGACTCATACCGTTCCATCGAGTGAAGGCCCTGGAGAATGCACTCAGATCGGCATAACCCAGCAGCCCGGAAATCTGTGTCAGGCTGATGGATGAGTCGCAGATGTAACGCGTGGCAATTGATTGTCGCGTCTTGTCCAGCAGCGCCTGGAAGCCAGTACCTTCTGCCATGAGATATCGCTGCAGGGTTCGGGGGCTGATCTTCATGTGCTCGGCGACCTGCTCGATGGTGACATGGCCGTTGGGGAGCTGCTCGCGTAATAGCTTCTGCAAGAAGGAAGGCAGTTCTTGCAGCGTAATCCGGGACAGTTCGTCAATATGTTGCCGGGCCAGTTGTTGAAACTGTGGATCAGTTGCGCTCAGGGGTATCTCCAGCAACGAATCATCGAAGACCCATGCATTGACCGGGCTGTCAAAGCGAGGCGTGACTCCGAGCAGGCGCCTGTATGCGCCGGTTTTTTCGCCTGCTGAGTGTTGCATCAGCAAGCCGTTCGGCTTCCAGGGACGCCCAAGCAGGCTTTGTATGAGTTGAGCGCCCACGCCCATGGCCAGCTCCACAGTTTGTCGTACCGAGGCGGCATCTCCGTCGGTCACTTCGTACAAAAGTCGTGCGTTGCCGCCCAGTCGTTCGAGATGAAGCTGCGCCCCGCTGCTGTGGACATGGAAATATTGTGTCAGCGCCTTTAGTGCATCACCGACCGTGCTGGCGCTGCGAATCACGTACAACAGGCTGCCTAGTCCCCGCGAGCCTTGGTGCAGACCAAACTGCAGCCCGAAAAGTGGATTCTTCGAGCGTTTTGCACACAGCGCTAGCAAGGCATTGAACTTCGCACCGGAAATGAGATTGGCCAGCTCGATGTCAGGCAGTTCGAGTTCAACCAGAACGGTGTGTGGATCGAGCCCCTGGCTGATAGCAAATTCGTTGAATCCCAGCAGAGCAATGCCCGGTACAGAAGAGCTCATTTCGATATGCCTGCGTGTCCCATGTCGTCCGCTCTGGAGTTACGGCCTTTGCTCAAGGGAAGGGCAATAGAGCCCAATGAACAGGTTGTCGAACGATCCTACACCAAGATTTGGAACCATGGGCAGCCTGTAGCGATGTGTTCATCGGTTGGAACCCAAGGGTAAGCCTGGCGATGTTCACCGTCATGATTTGCCTATTTTGTGGCGCGATCTGCAAAGCGTGCACACTTCCCGGAGACCAGAATCCAAGCCATCAATAACAAAAAACACTGCGTTTGGCTCAGGGCTGAATGACGGAGGTTTTCGATGCGCCGATTTCTGCTCTCCTGCCTGACTGTAACCATAACCGCGATACTGGTTTCGGCTGCCATCTACACCTTTGGATCGGCAGTTTCGAGTCGCGTCCCCAACGCTCACCCGAACTATCCAATCACCAACATCGACGAAGTCTTCAGGCATTTTTGACCAACCGCGGCCAACGAGCGCATTCCCGCGTGCCCGGCGTAAAGCAGTCGTGCAGCAACATAAGGATCCACCAATGAGCGACCTCATCCACTATCGTCTCGAAGACGGTCTGGCCCTGATAGGCCTGGCCCGTCCACCGGTAAATGCACTCGGCCAGCCTCTGCGCGCCGCTATCATTGACGCTTGCGAGCGCGCAGCCGCTGACGAAAGGGTGGAAGCAATCATCCTCTACGGCGAGCACGGTATGTTTAGTGCTGGCGCCGATATCACGGAATTCGGCACCGAGGCCTCCTTCGCCGAGCCGGACCTGCCCAGCACGCTGGTTCGCTTGACCCAGATCCACAAACCGCTGGTTGCCGCCATTGGCAAGTTGGCCTTGGGTGGTGGTATGGAACTGGCTCTGGCCTGTGGGTACCGGATTGGTGAGCCGGGCACCCGAGTGGGTTTATCGGAAATAAACCTGGGACTGTTGCCCGGCGCAGGCGGGACACAGCGCCTGCCAAGGCTTATCGGCGCTGAATCGGCGCTGAATCTGATTCTTTCAGGTCAACAAATAGACGCCGAACGCGCTCGCATGCTGGGCATCCTCGACCGCATAGCTACCGGCGCCGAGCAACTGCTGGATGAGGCGCGCGCTTATGCCAACGAGCTGATCGACTACGGCGCCCCGGCGCGGCCGGCAGAGGCTTGGCCGGAACCGGCCGAGGACCTGCCGGCTGATTTCCTCGCCCGCTACCGTACCGAGCATGAACCGCGCTGGAAAAGCCGTTTGGCCCCGCGTCTGGTGCTCTCTGCGCTGGAAGCGGCCTGCCTGCTGCCGCTGGAGGAAGGGCTCGCCCGAGAACTGGCGTTATTCAAGCAGGCCGAAGCTTCTCGCCAGTCCGAGGCACTGCGTCATGTGTTCTTCGCTGAGCGCGAGGCCGGACGCATTCCAGGTATCGGGGCGGACATTGCGCTGCGCAAGGTCGATAAGGTCGCGGTAATCGGAGCTGGCACCATGGGCGGTGGCATTGCCATGAACTTCGCCAACGCCGGTATCCCTGTAGCGCTGCTTGAGCTCAAGGGGGAGGCGCTGGACAACGGCCTGATGCAGATCCGCAAAAACTACGAGATCAGCGTCAAGCGCGGAAAGATGACCGCCGAACAACTGGAGCAGCGCATGGACCTGCTATTCGGCACCCTTGACTACAACGATTTGGCCGATGCCGACTTGGTGATCGAAGCTGTGTTCGAGCAGATGGAAATCAAGCAGCAGGTATTCCGCACCCTTGAAAAGGTGTGTAAGCCAGGTGCCATCCTCGCCACCAACACCTCTTCACTCGATGTCGACGCCATTGCGGCCACCGTCTCCCGCCCGCAGGACGTGATCGGTCTGCACTTCTTCAGTCCAGCCAATGTCATGCGCCTGCTGGAAGTAGTACGCGGCAAGGCCACCGCACCGGATGTACTGGCAACCACCATGAAGATCGCCAAGCATATCGGCAAGCTCCCGGTGCTCTCCGGCGTCTGCTTTGGTTTCATCGGCAACCGCATGCTCGAGCCTTATTCCCGCGAAGCCCATCGCCTGGTGTTGGAGGGAGCGACACCAGCGCAGGTAGACGGTGTGCTCACCGGCCTGGACCTGAATATGGGCATATTCAGCATGCTGGACCTTGCCGGTATCGATGTGAGTTTCCTGATACGCGATTCGAATCGGGCTGCCATCGCCCATGACGAAAGTTACTGCCGCCTTGGAGAGGAACTCTATGCCCTAGGGCGATACGGCCAGAAAACCGGGCGAGGCTTCTACCTTTATGAGGGGCGCAACTGTAAGGAGGACGACGAGGTGGTGGTGCTGGCTGAGCGCCTTGCCGATGAGTTGGAAGTCTCCCGACGCTCTATCAACGATCAGGAAATCCATGACCGTTGCATGTTCATGCTGATCAATGAAGGCATCCAGTTGCTGGACGAAGGCATCGCTTTGCGCACCAGCGACATCGATCTGGTCTGGATCAACGGCTACGGATTTCCGGCTCATCTCGGCGGCCCGATGCATTATGCCGAGCAGTTGGGACTGGACAAGGTGCTGACCGGTATTGAGTACTACCGTCACGTTCTCGGCGAGTACGGTGAGATGTGGTTCCAGCCGGCACCGTTGCTGAAGCGCCTGGTCGCTGCTGGCAATACTCGCATCGAAATCATCTGAATTTCCCTCTCGCTCCGGGAGCAGGGCGAGTCATGAGGGCGACCACGCATCTCCCTTATCCTGGCCCTCTCTCAGAGGGAGAGGGAACCCAATATGCATACCAGGCACCACCATGAAAGAACCCGTGATTCACTCCACTGCCCATAAACTGATTACCAAGGCCGCTTGTGGCGCGGTCAATGGTGCCATGTCGCAGCGTTGGACCAGCCAGTTGACTCTGTGCGTCATCTGCATCGCAGCCGAGGTGTATTGATGGATCGCGACTTCGCCCAGCGCTTTTCCTTGGCCGGCCGAACGGTGCTGATCACTGGCGCCTCCAGCGGCATCGGCGCGCACTTGTCCGCGGATCGCCACTCGCGCTGGCGCCCGCGTCGTGCTCGCTACGCGGCGCGTCGAGCGGCTCGAACAGGTTGCCAAGGACATCGAGTGGGAGAATGGCCAGGTGCTGTCGGTCGCTCTCGACGTCACCAACCGGGCCAGCGTCGAGGTGGCCTTTGACACCGCCGAGGCGCACTTCGGGGTAGTCGACGTAGTGCTCAACAATGCCGGCATCGGCAATGGCCAACGCCCGCTGGAAATCGGCGAGGAAGATTGGCGTGCAATGCTGGCGACCAACCTCGACGGTGTCTGGCGCGTTGCTCAGGTCGCAGCGCAGCGGCTGGTTAAAGCAGGACGTAGCGGCAGCATCGTCAATATTGCCTCGATACTTGGTCTACGAGTCGGCACCGGCTATAGCCATTACTGCGCCGCCAAAGCAGGCGTGGTGCAACTGACCAAGTCGCTGGCGCTGGCGCTGGAGCTCGCGCGCTGCAATATTCGCGTCAACGCCATAGCCCCGGCGGCGATCACCCACCGGGGTACAGGTTGATGATCGTCAGATAGATACGGATCGAAATGTTCAGCGGCTGGCCACTAATAGCGCTACAGCTTCGCAGGCCGTTTCAGTTTCTGCCTCCAGCCGTGCCAAGTCTCCATGAGCGGACCAGGCGATGATCAGACCATCTACAAGGTGAACCAACAGTCGACTTGTGGCCTTCAAGAAGGTTTTGTCGAATTGCGCACCGATAGCTTTTTCCATGGCCTGTTCCGTTGCTTCTATTGCTACCGCGTAGATCCTGGTCGCCATCTCGGGGTTGTTGCGCATGGCCCAGAAGAAAAGCTCGGTTTGTGCCTTGGCTATGTCGGGGTTGGTGGAGAACCACGTGACTAATTGGCGAAGCATTTCCGCTGTCGTTTCAGCTGCGGTAGTCCCCGCAGGCACGTTCGTCAGGGCCTGGTGTGGCAAGTTGAAAAGAGACTCATAGACTGCATAGAGGAGGTCGTCTTTTGTATGAAACACGTAGTGCAGCGACGCGAGAGGACAGCCTGCGGCAGCGGCGATACGTCGAGTCGTTGCATTGGCAACCCCATGTTCAGCAATCACTTTGACAGTGGCTTCCACGAAGTCCTGTCTACGCAATTCAGCGCCCACTCTGGCCATAGTCAAGCAATCTCCTTTGTTACTGCAGTAGCGCCTGCCTGGGGGGCGGCGTCAACGCCGGCGGATGCTACAGCATGACTGGTCTGCGAGTCATGAGCCGGCGTGGAGCGGCGCATGGGTTTTGTTGCCAATGGCACACGTGAATAGCTCACTCCAATGCGGTGATAATACGTAACAACTGTTTCGTAAATTCCCAGATTGGTGCGGCCTGCTGACACAAGCGGGTGCGTCGGTGAGTAAGCAGTGTTGCCTGGCCGATTGATCAAATTTCTAACACATTGATAACTAAGCAAATTCATTTTACCTCCATGGTTTGGCATGTGGTTTGCTTTGTGGTCAATTGACTTGGTCAGATGATCAAGTCAATTGATTATAGAGTGTGGCACAGCCCGAGTCTTCCCTGCAGGAAGGTCGCGCCGCCGGTTCCAGCCCCATGAGGATCTTCCAATGAATGAAGTTATTGAGCGGCCATGCGCCGGCATCTCCACCAGAAGTGGAGTCAGGCATCTGATCGTGGCATTGGCAGCAATGGCTGCTATCGGCACTGTTCAAGCTGCACAGAATGATCCTGCGTTGCTCGGTACGAAGCTAACGCCGCTGGGAGGGGAGGTCGCGGCAAGTGCTGATGGGGTCATCCCGGTCTGGACGCCACCCGGTCCGCAGGGCGGTGGCTGGAGTTATGGCCAGGTGCGTGGTCAATCCTGGAAATTCAAGAACGACAAGCCGCTTTTCAGTATCGACTCCAACAATGTCTCGCAATATGCGGACAAGCTTTCTCCCGGCCAGGTGGAACTGTTCAAGAAAATCCCGGGCTATCGCATGGACGTGTATCCGACCCGTCGTAGCTGCGGTGTGCCCGACTTCGTCGCTGATAACACCAGGAAGAACGTCGGATTCGCCACATTGGATGCCGATGGTCTGGCCCTGAAAGAAGCTCACGTACCCGGTATTCCATTCCCTATGCCGAGCACCGGTGCCGAGGTGATGTGGAACATGAAAATGCGCTACCGCGGCGTTGGTTTCGATATGTCCAAGACCGTTTCCGGGATATCGCCGCGCAAGGGGGGGAACGACTGGCTGCGCACTTCGACGGACTGGTTCATGTATACCCCATGGGGAGAAAAGGGCAGTGCGTTGTTCTCTTCCTTCGATCGCCTGGAAGTCGCCACTTATTTCTCCTATCTGGATCCCGCTGCCCTTGCCGGACAGGCCGGTGTGGTGACTACCAAGGCTGGCGAACAGGCGACCACGTTCTATTACTTCCCCGGCCAGCGTCGTGTGCGTCGCATGCCCGCGTACTCCTACGACTCTCCGCAAATTGGTCTCGACAATCAGTACACCATCGATGAGTCGAACGTGTTCTTCGGGCCGATGGACCGCTTTGACTGGAAGCTGGTCGGCAAGCAGGAGTTGTTGGTGCCCTACAACGCCTTCGGGGCCTATGACGCCTCTGCCAACATTGAGAGTGTGGCCAAACGTGATTACATCGCGCCCGAATCACGCCGTTATGAATTGCATCGTGTCTGGGTCGTCGAGGCCACGGTTCGCCAGGGCATGCGCCACCAGGCTCCGAAGCGACTCTTCTACATCGATGAAGATAGCTGGAACGCGCTGATGGCTGTCGACTACGACAAGCAAGGGCAAATCTGGAAGGTTCGCGAAGGCTATACGATCCCGGTCTACGAGACAGGCACCTGCGATATGGAGGCACAGGCGCAGTACAACCTGGTTGACGGTCGCTACCTGTACGACATGACGTCTGTCGGAGTGGGCAAGAACGATCACCGCTGGCTCACCGAGAGTACCGGCAACCCCCGCCTGAAGCGTGACTTCTACACATCCGACAACTTGCGTGCCATCAGTGAACGCTAAAAAGCGATCGATCGAGAGCCATCATGAAAAAAATAATCACAAAAGCATCAGGCCTTGTCATCGCGTGTGCAACCCCTTTGGCAATGGCGTTCACGTTTGAAACCGAGAACATCCGTGGTTCATTCGACTCCACCATCGCCTTGGGCATGGGCCTGCGCACCGATTCGCAATCCTGCAATCTGGTCAACACAGGCGCTACCGGACACAACCCGCCCAGTGGTTGCCTGGCACAAACTTCTGGCATTGGTGATCAGGGCAACTTGAACTACGACAAGGGTGACCTGTTCACCAACTACATCAAAGGCTCCCATGAGTTGCTGCTGAAGTTACCGGAGGACTTCACCTTCATGGCGCGTGGAAGCTGGATTCGTGACTTCGCCGCCACCGATACCACCGGCGCCCTGTCTTTCAACACACCTGCGGGCGTTGGCAGCGACGGTCTTACCAATGATGCGCGTGACGACCTCGAATTCAAGGCTCGCCTGCTCGATCTGTGGGTGAGCAAGAGCTTCGATGTCGGCGATCAGCGCGTACGGGCCCGCTTGGGCAACCAGGTGATCAACTGGGGCGAAAGCCTGTTCGTGGTGGGTGGCATCAACAACACCAACGCCTACGATTACCAGGCTCTCGCGCGTCCTGGTGTCCAACTCAAGGAAGCCGTGCTGCCGGCCCCGATGCTCAGCCTCGCTTCGGGTCTGGGTTCAGGTGTGAACATTGAGGCCTACTATCAGTTCGGCTGGAACAAGAGCGAGTTGCCGCCCGTTGGCAGTTACTGGTCGACCACTCACGGGCTCGGTGAGGGCATGCAATCCTACGGGTTCGACGATAAGGGTGCTCGGGATAGCGGACAGTGGGGCATCTCGTTGCGTTGGCAACCGGATGACACCGATCTCAATCTCGGCCTTTACGTGATGCGCTATCACGAAAAGCTGCCGTCGCTGACGGTGCAGGTGCTCGATCCGGAGACCTTCGCCCTTTCGCAAAAGTGGGTATATCCGGAAGACCGTATGCTCTATGGCATCAGCGCCAACATGCCGATTGGCGACTGGGCTGTCGGCACGGAGTTGTCCTACCGTCCCAAGGATGCGGTGCCACTTAACCCTGTTCTCGATCTCTGTGCAAACAATGGCGGCAAATGCTGGGACGACCAGAAAAAATTCCAGTGGCACCTGACCGGCCTATACAGCCTGACACCCTCCAACTCCCCCGGACTGCTTGACTTCACCGGCGCCAGTACGGGCACCCTGCTGTCTGAGTTGGTGGTCGTGAAGTATCCCGATCTGCATGACAGCGTCGACGGTGAGCTGATTTCCGCGGGTTTGAACACCTGGCAGCTGGATCCATCGACCCCGCCGACGGCCAAGGGCAACAAAACCTCATCGGGCGTCAATGTGGATTTCAGCCTCACCTATGACGGGACGTTGCTTCCAGGTTGGCAGGTTACGCCTGGGATCTTCTATTCGCGCTCCCTGGGCGGACGCACACCCAACCTGTCTGCAACCTTCACCGAGGGTGCCAGCAGCATGAACCTGTATTTGAACTTCGTGCGTAACCCCGCAAGTTGGCAGGTCTCTTTCAACTACGCGAAATTCATGGGCGGCGATACCCCCTACGATCAATTGTTGGGTGATCGCGACTATCTCGGTTTCGTGATTTCGCGCACTCTGTGAGGCATGTCGTGAATACTTCTGTAAAAGTGCCCGTCAAACGGGGGCGTGGCGTGCTGCCTCGCATCGAAAACTGGCTTTTCGGGCATCGCCGGTTAGTACTGGCGAGTCTGGTCATCTTCACTCTGATCATGGCCTGGTTTGCTGTTCAGTTGCGTATGGACGCCGGCTTTGAAAAGCAGCTGCCCATCGGCCATGAATATGTAGAAACGTTCGAGGCGTACCGCAATGACCTGTTGGGGGCGAATCGCCTGACCATCGTGGTCAAGGCTCGCACAGGCAAGATCTGGAGCGAGAGGGCTCTCAAGCGTCTGTATGACGTCACTCAGGCAGTCACCTTTCTGCCCAATGTTTCGCGTAGCAGTGTGCGTTCGTTGTGGACGCCGAACGCTTTCGTCAACGAGATAACCGAGGAGGGCTTCCGTGCAGATCCACTTGTACCGGGTACGGTAACCCCCGAACGCCTCGATGGTGAAACCATTGCCAGGATCGCCGATTCGACGGCTCAGGGGGGCTTTATCGGCACGCTGGTCTCGCGGGATCAGAGCAGCGCGATGATCACCGTCGAACTCAACGAGTTTGACGCCACTGGCGCGCGCCTGGACTATGTGGCCTACAACCAGGTCCTGGAAAAACAAATTCGTCAGCAGTTCGAGGACGGTGATTTCGACATTCAGATCATCGGCTTTGCGAAGCAGATCGGCGATATTGCCGATGGCGCGTCTGCAGTATTGGAGTTTTGCCTGCTGGCATTGCTGCTGACGGCCGCTGCGGTGTACTGGTACTGCCACTCCGTACGTTTCACTCTGCTGGCACTGGGGTGTTCATTGGCGTCGCTGGTCTGGCAGTTTGGCAGTCTAAGGCTGCTTGGCTATGGCCTCGACCCGCTTGCCGTGTTGGTGCCCTTTTTGGTGTTCGCCATCGGCGTGTCCCATGGCGTGCAGCAGATAAATTTCATCGTGCGGGAAATCGCCCATGGCAAGTGCGTCGAGGAGGCGGCGCGTTCCAGCTTCAGCGGTTTGCTGATCCCCGGCACGCTGGCACTCGTGACCGCTTTTGTTTCCTTTGTAACGTTGGTGCTGATCCCGATTCCGATGGTACGCGAGTTGGCCATCACCGCGTCGCTCGGTGTGTCCTTCAAGATCATCACCAATCTGGTGATGTTGCCGTTGGTGGCGTCGATGTTGCGGGTCGACGGTGACTACGCCGCGACCGAGGAGACCTCCCGTCAACGCCGTGCCCGTTGGTTGCATGGACTGGTCAGGCTCACCGAATGGCGCAATGCCAAATGGGTGCTTTGTGTTGCTTTGCTCGTCTTTCTCGCGGCGGTCTGGCAAAGCCATGACCGAGTCGTTGGTTCCCTGCAGGCAGGTGCACCGGAATTGCGTGAGGATTCTCGCTTCAACCGAGATGCAGTAGCCATCGCCAGCAGCTACGACATTGGCCTGGATTGGCTAAGCGTCGTCTTCGAGGTCAATCCAGGCAAGTCTGGTGACGGCGCTTCAGTCGCCTGTGAAGAGGTCGCCTTGGGTCAGTACCAGGATCGCTTTGTGTGGGCAATGGAAGGCGTACCCGGAGTGGTGTCGGTTGCCGCGTTTTCCACCAGCATGCGCCAGTTCAACGAGGGTTATAACGAGGGCAATCCGAAAATGAATGCGGTGCCCATCGATCCGGCGAACTACTCCTCGTTGGCTACCGAAGTGGCTCGTATTCCGGGGGTCATGCGCTCTGATTGCAGCATGGCCGCCGTACACCTGTATCTGGCGGACCACAAGGCAACGACTATCAACAAGGTAATCGAAGCCGCCAAGGCCTTTCGTCGCGAATTCCCGATGCCAGGGGTGACGGTGCGACTGGCCTCGGGCAATGCAGGGGTGATCGCTGCCATCAACGAGGAAGTTGAAAAAAGTGAGACACCCATGATGCTGTATGTCTATGCCGCAATCGCGCTGCTGGTATTTATCGTTTATCGGGATCTGCGGGCTGTGCTGGTGTGCTGCCTTCCTCTGACCATTGGCACCTTTATCGGCTATTGGTTCATGAAGGAACTACAGATCGGTCTGACCATCGCGACGCTGCCGGTGATGGTATTGGCGGTTGGCATCGGTGTTGACTACGCCTTCTACATCTACAACCGCATGCAACTGCATCAGTCTTTAGGCCTACCGATCGACAAGGCTGTCGAGCACGCCTTGCTCGAAGTCGGTGTGGCAACCATCTTTACCGCGATTACTCTGGCAGTCGGCGTCGCCACCTGGGCGTTCTCCGACCTCAAGTTCCAGGCCGATATGGGCAAACTGCTCGCCTTCATGTTCATGGTCAACATGGTCATGGCCATGACCGTGCTACCTGCTTTCGCAGTCTGGCTCGAGCGGGTGTTCCCGCGTAAGCGCGCTGTGCGCATGGTCGGCGCACTGGCGCACTGAGGAGAAAAGCAACATGCGATACATGATTTCATTCATGGGGACTTTACTCGCTGCAGTGCTGCCACTGGTCACACTGCAGGCGTCTGCATTGGAAGCTGTGCCGGCAGTCCCTTCGAGCAACGCCACGCAGGCCACCTTTCTGGATGCTGCGTGGGCAAAGGATCGTGTGGTCGCCGTTGGCGATCATGGCATGGTGTTGCTTTCCGATGATCAAGGGAAAAGCTTCCATCAGGCAAGCTCGGTACCGTTGTCCACGCCACTGACCGGTGTTTCATTCGTCGATTCCAGGCAAGGTTGGGCGGTTGGTCACTGGGGGGCAATTCTGGCCAGCAACGACGGCGGTGACTCCTGGCAGATTCAACGACTGTCCAGCAATGAGGATCGTCCACTGTTCGCTGTGCATTTTTTCAACGCCGAACAAGGTGTCGCCGTCGGCCTCTGGTCACTGGTGTTGACGACCGATGACGGCGGAAAAACCTGGGATGAGCAGAAGCTTGAAGCCCCACCAGGATCTAGCCGTGCCGATCTCAACTTGATGGGGCTTTTCGTCGACGCTCGCGGCAGCGTGTATGCCGCTGCCGAACGAGGCCAGGTGTTGCGTTCCGATGACTTTGGGAAAAGCTGGAGCTATCTGGATACCGGCTATGAGGGCACGCTTTGGTCGGGAGCCGTATTGGCCGATGGTACCCTGTTGGTCGGTGGCCAACGCGGCACACTGCTGCACGGCACCGCGGACGGACAGGTTTGGCAACGCGTGCCCCTGGAGAGCAAGAGTTCGATCACGGCCATCGCGGTGTCAGGAAAGCAGGTAGTCGTGGTCGGTCTGGATGGGCTGATGGTACGCAGCAGCGATGGAGGAGGGAGTTTCCAGGAGCAGAAGACTCCCAATGGCGTTTCGTTGACGGCTGCGTTACTCCGCGGCAATGACTATCCCGTTCTGTTTTCTCGACGTGGTGTGGTGCCGGTACAAAACAAGTAAAGGCATCTCTCGAGACGTCGCTGGAACGGCGAGTTGTTGACTCTGTTCTTTGACCCATAGCTGATTTTGATTCCTCCCTTTGAGGGACCTCGTCGGATCCGGCGTCCGGTCCCTTTTTTTTGAAATCAGCCAATCATGAATTCGACTGTTTTTAAGGAGGACCCATGTTTTCCGGAAGAAAGCTCAAGCGTCTGGCTGAAGAGGTCAGCTCGCGAATATCGTCGCTGTTGAGTGGACAGCCAGCCCCCGATTTCCAAGGGGGGTTGATCAACAAATATCCATGGTTGGCTGACAGCTTCGATGGGCTGGAGCGGCGGCTCAACCATCAGGAGCATGACAGTGCTGGTCAGAGATCAGATGACTCTGAAAGTGCCCTGGCCAGTGATCTGAAGAATTGTCTGCAAGCCGCTCGGGATGAAATGCACGAGCTTCAATGTGAGATCAAGGAGAGCAACCTGAAGCTGTCCGATCTGAATGAACAGTTGGTTTCATGCAGGGAAAAGGAACAGGTCTGGGAGGTGACCAAGAATGCGCTCACAGAGGTTTGCTGGGAGCTGTTTATTGTTGACGGAAATCCGGATCACCCTGAAAACCAGCTTCGCTGGTCGAAGCAGTTCCGCGAACTCGTGGGCTATTCGGAACAGGATTTCAAGGATGATTGGGAGGGGTACTTTTCAATCGTCCATCCGGATGATCTGAAGCATGTCGTGAAGGTGGTGACGCAATACCTCAATGCCGCAGACCCTTCTTCAGGCTATACGGTCGAGTACCGAATGAAGCACAAATTCAAAGGCGAGATCTGGTACCGCGAAAGGGGCCAGGGCGTGATGGATCCCAATGGCAGGCTCCGTCGCATCATCGGGGCCGTACGTGATATCTCGGACGAAAAGCTTGCGCAAACGCTACGTGCGCGCGAGTTGGCTGGCATACAGGCGACTTACGAGCAGATTTCGCAGGTCGTGAACGTGATCAAGAGCATCACTGACCAGATCAACATGCTCGCCCTCAATGCAGCAATCGAAGCGGCACGAGCCGGTGATGCGGGGCGCGGATTTTCCGTAGTGGCGGATGAAGTGAAGAAGCTCGCGGGCAGAACTCGAGAAGCCACTCAGACGATTCAGGAAATGCTCTCTTCAAAGGCGCTTTAGCCATCTGAGAGGGCGTCCTTTCGGGGCACCGCTGTATGGCGGATTTATCTGCGCGCAAGTGTCCGTTGCTCCCACAACCTGCATGTCAGTCACCCGCTCGATGAGCAGGGCACCTCGTATTTTTGGCCTGTTGTCAGGTGGTGCCTGCGCTGGGTCTTCCATCTCCCGGTTGAACGACTGGCGAACCATAAGGGCTCGCTTTCAGGGAAAGTCTTGTGCGCGATTATTATTAACATAACAGTCGTTGCGTAAAATAAAACTCCTTGTTAAAGTCGACAAAACAACAAAAGACCCCCAGGAGGTCGAACATGAAAGTTTCCAAGGCTGGTTCCTGTCCGAACGACGGCTTGGCCGTCGCCAGAGGCTTTCCGGGCGAAACGCCAAAGGCCCCATCCACTATCGAACTTAACTGCCTGGGCGGTCGCCAGCCAATGACTTGCGGGCCGGTTCCGGCGAGGGTGCTCTGATGATTACGCTCAAATCCACCATGACGTTGCCGGCTGCCGGGTTGTCCGGTTTCGAGCCCCCACTGAGCGAAGAGGAAGCAGCGATCCAGGCCTCGGTTCACCGTTTCTCTAAGGAGGTGTTGCGGCCGCTGGGTCGTGAACTGGACCGGATGAAAGCCGAGGAGGTCATCGCTCCTGGCTCGCCTTATTACTCACTCTTCAGTGAGTTCGCCAAGCTGGGACTGGATCCCGCACTGCTGGCGGAGCTGCCGCCGGAAATGGCGGTGCGGATCGAATCCATGATCGGTGAAGAGCTTGGCTGGGGTGATGCAGGTCTGGCGGTTTCTCTCGGCTGTGCCGGTTTCCCGCTACAGATGGCGACCGCTGCCGGCAATGCTGAACTGGTGGAGCTTTGTCAGGGCCGAATCGGTTGCTGGATGGCCACCCAGCCGGATCGAGGGAGCGACAATCAACTCTTCGATATAGCGCGCGATTGGCCAGCGGGACAGCAGGCTAACATCGGCAACCTGACCGCAAAGGTCGTCGGCGACGAGATCATCATCAACGGACAGAGCTCGGCCTGGGTGTCCAATGGCGCTGTAGCGCAGGTCGCCTTTGGCCTGATGTGCGCCGACTACGGCGACGGCTTTTTCGACAGCAACGGACTGCCCCATGGCATCGCCGTGGTCATCCCGCTGGACCTCAAGGGGGTTTCCAAGGGCAAGCCGCTGGACAAGATCGGGCAGCGTTCCTTGCCTCAGGGTGAGATCTATTTTGACAGTGTGCGGGTACCTCGGCGCTTTGCCATCGCCGAGCGGGATGCCTACTACGGCGCCGTCAGCTCTTCCTGGTCCTATGCCGGTACTCACATGAGCCAAGTCTTCACTGGCGTCGCTCGGGCAGCCTTCGAGTATGCGCTGCAATACTGCCATGAGCGTCGCCAGGGCGGTCGGATGTTGATTGACCACCAGATGACGCGCCTGCGTCTGGGCGAAATGCTGCGCCGCGTAGAGATCGCCCGCGCCGTGGCTCGTCGTTCGCTGAGCTTTGCTCGTCTGTCGCCGCAAACCCACCCTTACGCCACTGCCTCCGCCAAGGTCACGGTGACTGAAGAGGCGTTGACCGTTGTCGAGGAAGCCTTCCGCCTGTTCGGGGGTAACGGGACCACGTGCGAATACCCGATCGAAAAGCTGTTGCGAGACACACAGGCCGCTTTGATCGAGGACGGTGAAAACCGTGTCCTGACCATGCGTCTGGGGTTGCTGGCCCAGCAGCTCTATGCCGAAGGTTGGGCCCAGGGCTGAGCCGACCAAAACACCCAACAAAAATCATCCAATAAGAAAGCGAGGAACACGAGATGGCCAAATATCCTGTCGTTGTCTATGGCGCCAGTGGTTACACCGGCATGCTGACCATGGACTGGCTGATCGACCAGAACATTCCTTTCACAGCTGTGGCGCGCAACGCCGGTCGTGCCCAGGCAATGATGGCGCAACGCGTCGTCGGCCTGGAGTCGGCCAAATATGAAATCATCGAGTGCCCGCACGAGGTCGAAGCGCTTGTAAAGGTGTTCAAGGGCGCGCGCGTGGTCTGCAACACCGTCGGCCCGTTCGTCAATTTCGGCAAGGTGGCGGTCGAGGCTGCGCTCAAGGCGGGTTGTCACTACCTGGACCCTGCCGGTGAGCAGGAGCACATTCGTGCACTGCGTGATGAGTTCGGCGAGTTGTTCCGCCAGGCCGGCCTGCTGCTGTCGCCGTCGCTCGCCTACATGTACACCTTCGCCGAAATCGCTGCCGAGCTGGCCCTGGAAACCCCTGGCGTGGACTCCCTGGAAACCGCGACTTTGACCCGTGGGCCGCGTATTGGTGCCGCTGGTGTGACCGTGGGCTCCACCGCCACCATCTTCGAAGGCTTTCGCCATCAGGGCTCCTATCTGTGGGACAAGGCGCTGGTTCCGTATGCGCCCAACGCCAGCTTCAACATCGTTTGCCCCAATCTGATGGAGTCGGTGTTCTGTCTGCCTTGGGGCGGAACCTCGCTGCCAGTGTATTTCGAGCAGGATGCGCGTGTGCGCAGCTGCATGTCCTGCGTCGGCTTCTACGACAACCCTGTGATGAAGAGCGTCCACGCGCTGGGGCAGAAGTGGGAAGCCGAATACAAGCACCTGCCGAAGGAACAGCAGGATGAGGTGATCCAGAGTCTGGTGGATTCGACCACGCCGAGCATGCCGCCTCGTGAGCGCAGCACCCTGCAGCGCACAGTGGATTTCGCGATCGGCCGCGGTCAACTGGCGGCAGTCAGGGCGACCGTGCACGGCATCACCCCCTACATCGCCACCGGCGCCCTGCAAGCCGCGGCAGTGGCCAAGCTGCTGGACAACGACGTCGCCAAGGTGGGGTTCGCCTCGTCCTCGAAGGCCTTCGGTCACCGCTACATGCTCGGCTTCCTCGAGCAGCGCGGCCTGGCACGCGCCACCATTACCCAACTGTGAAGTGACGAAGATGGCGATTATTGATTTTTTCGATCGTGGCTGGCGGATCAATCCGCACGGCGCGGCATACATCCAGGACGGCAAGGTCACGACCTTTACTGAAGCGGGGGAACTGTCCTGCCGCATCGCCAACGCGCTCCTCGCGCAGGGGGGCGTGTCCGGAGTCAAGGGCGCGGTCTGGGCGGCCAACGATGTGACGGCCTGGCTCTGTGCGCTGGGCCTGTGGCGCGCCAATCTGTGCTGGATTCCGGTGGGCGCGCGCAACGCGCCCGAGGAAAACCGTTACGTGCTGGACGCCTTCGACTGCGAGATCCTGTTCTTTCAGCGCGAGTTTACCGAGGTGATTGTTGCCATGCGGCCGCAGCTGCCCAAGATACGCCGGTGGATCTGCATCGACGGCGAGGTGGAAGGTGCCGAGTCTCTTCAGCACTTCGTCGCGCAGCAGCCGGCAACCGACCCGCAGGTGGACGTTGATCCGGAAGACGTAATCTGGGTTGGTCCCACAGGCGGTACGACGGGCTTGCCCAAGGGCGTCATGAACACACATCGCAGCGTGCAGACCAGCTTTGCGCACTTCATGATCAATACCCCTTATCCGGCCAACGCCAGGCCGGTGAATCTGGCGGCGGCGCCGATGACCCACACCGCCGGGATGCTGTCCATGCCCTGCACGGCCAGGGGCGGTACGGTTGTCGTGATCACTAAGCCGGAACCGCAACTGCTGCTCGCGGCAATCGCGCAGTACAAGGTGACTGAGTTCTTCCTGCCGCCGACCGTCATCTATCGGCTGCTCGACATTCCCGATCTGAACAAGACGGTCGACTTCTCGTCACTACGCTACTTCCTCTACGGTGCGGCGCCGATGTCGGTCGAGAAGCTGCGCCAGGCGATCGAGGTCTTTGGGCCAGTCATGATGGAAGGCTACGGGCAGACCGAAGCACCAGGCGCCATCGCGCATCTGACGCCGGGCGAGCACTTTGTAGATGGACATGTTGCAGGTGATGAGCGGCTGTCCTCCGTCGGCCGACCCAATCCCCTGGTTCGCGTCGAGATCATGAACGACGACAACGTGATTCTGCCGCAAGGAGAAACCGGTGAGATCTGCGTACGCGGCGATCTCATCATGAAGGGCTATTACAAGGACCCGCAGAAGACCGCCGAAGCCATCATCGATGGCTGGCTGCATACCGGCGATATCGGTCATCTCGACGCCGATGGCTATCTGCATATCACCGACCGCAAGAAGGACATGATCATTTCGGGTGGCTTCAACGTCTATCCGAGCGAGGTCGAGCAGGTGATCTGGGGGCATCCCGCTGTGCGCGATTGTGCGGTGATCGGTGTGCCGGACGAGACGTGGGGCGAGGCGGTCAAGGCCGTCATCGAGTTGAACGAGGGTCAAACCGTCGACGCGCAAGCGCTGATTGCCCTGTGCAAGGAACAGCTGGGCTCGGTGAAGGCTCCCAAGACGGTAGACATAGTGCTGTCCCTCCCGCGCAGCCCGGTCGGCAAGGTGCTGAAGAAAGACCTGCGTGCCCGTTATTGGCAAGACGCTAAACGGCAAATCTGAAGTCCAGGAGTCCTCTGATGGAACCAATCTATATTGCCGGCATCGCCATGACCGAGTTCGGGCGCCATCCGGACCGCAGCCTCCAGGATATGGCCCTGGAGGCACTCAATGGTGCGCTGGCGGATGCCCGCGCCCAACGCTCCGATATTGGTGCCGTCTTCTACGCCGGCATCACCAACGGCCACTTGCAGGGGCAGCTGTCGATCCCCGGGCAGGTGGTGTGCAGCAAGATCGGCATTGAAGGGGTGCCGATCTACAACGTCGAAAACGCTTGCGCCTCGGGCAGTACCGCCGTTCATCTGGCAGTGCAGAGCCTGCGCGCCGGCGCCACCGACGTGGCGCTGGCCCTGGGCGCCGAGAAGATGGTCGTACCCGACAAGATGAAAACCCTTGCCCTGTTCGAGGCTGGCTGGGACGTCTCCACTGCCGAGGAGAACTACGCGACGCTGGTGAGGATGGGGGAGGGCATCGTCCTTCCGGCGGGCTCCGAGTCCGATCGGCCGTACAGCAAGTTCATGGCCATCTACGCGGCCATGTGCCGTTGGCACATGAAGACCTACGGCACCACCCAGCGCCAGATCGCCGCGGTGTGCGCCAAGAACCACAATCACTCGGTGCACAACCCCTATTCGCAGTTTCGCAAGCCCTTCACCATCGAAGAGGTGCTGGCCGCGCCGCCGATCACCTATCCGATCACCCTGCCGATGTGCGCCCCGATGACCGACGGCGCTGCAGCCGCGATCATCTGCACCGAGGCGGGTCTGAAGCGCATAGGTGCCGACCCCAAACGTTGCGTGCGGATCGCCGCCAGCGTGATTCGCAGTTTCACCCTGCGCGACATGGCCGAACCTGAGAAGCATGTCAGTCACCTGGCCGCGCTTCAGGCCTACGAGATCGCCGGGCTGGGTCCGCAGGACATGCATGTCGCCGAGGTCCATGACGCCTGCGCGATGGGCGAGATCATTCAATCGGAAAATCTCGGCCTGGCGCCCCTGGGGCAAGGCGGGATCTGTGCCGAGCGCGGTGATTTCACCGTGGGCGGTCGGATACCGATCAATCCCTCTGGCGGCCTGGAATCCAAAGGTCACCCGCTCGGCGCAACGGGCATTGGCCAGTTGTTCGAGCTGACCACCCAACTGCGGGGCGAAGCAGGGGCTCGTCAGGTCCAGGGCGCACGCCATGCGATCCAGGAAAACGGAGGGGGACTGATCGGCATCGAAGAAGGCGCTGTGGCTGTCCATATTCTGAGTCGTTAGGAGAACCCGTCATGTCTACTCATCATCGCAACGAAAACCTCATGACACTCACCGATCCGGGGCAGTTTCGACGCTTTGGTGGGTGGATGGATAAGCCGGACGATCTGCAACCGGAACTACAGGACGATGTCAGCGCCGACGTGATAGTGGTCGGTGCCGGCTTCGCTGGCCTGTCCACCGCATTGGAACTGACGGCTCGCGGGGCCAACGTCATCGTCCTTGAGCAAGAGTTTGCCGGTTTTGGCGCCAGTGGGCGCAATGCGGGCTACCTTGCCGGCAGCATGGGGCTTGAGTTCGAATTGTTCGTCAGTCGAGTGGGGCGCGAGCGGGCGAAGCAGATCGTCCGTTTCTACGATACAGGCGTCCCCTATGTGGAAAAGCGGTTGATCGAGCTGGGCATCGACTGCGACTACAACCCTTCCGGGCTCATCCGCGCCGTCGTTCATCCCTCGCAGGAAAAGCGACTGCGCAAGAGCATGGAAGTCGGGCTCGATCTGGGTTCGGTCACGCGCTTCGTGGACCAGGCCGAGATGCGTGCACGCGGGATTCCGCCAGCCTTCCTGTTCGGTTGCACCCAGCACGGCGGCACGCTGGATCCGGGCAAATACGTACTGGGGCTGCGCCGTGCAGCGATTCAGGCGGGCGTGAAGCTGTACGAGCAAACTCCGCTGCTGTCCTATAGCGAGGGGCGAACCATCACCTGCAAGACCTCGCACGGTAGCGCGAGTGCGCCAATCATGGTGCTGGCCACCAATGCCTTTACCCCACAGCTGGGCCTGCTGCGCAATAAGGTCGCGCCGTTCCGTGTTTCTGCGATCGAAACCCGGCCGCTGTCCGCGACGCAGTTGTCATCGCTCGGCTGGCGAGGGCGCGAAGGCATTGTGACGCCGCATATAACCATGGAGAGTCACCGCCTGACGGCACGTAATACGCTGGTGCTGACCACAAAGCAGCTCAGTTACGTCTATGGCTCGAAGACGCCCAACGTGCCGGACGCCAGCGCCTATCGCGCATTGGGGCAGGCGCTGCACGAGCGCTTCCCGACCCTGCGCGGCCTTGGCATCCAATCCTGCTGGAGCGGTTACGTCAGCATGGCGTACGACGCTCTGCCGGTGGTGGGCGCAACCGGGGCGCAGCAAAACATCCTCTACACGGCTGGGTGTGCGGGGCACGGTGTGGCTACCCAATCGCTCATGGGGCTGCTACTCGCCGAGCGAATCGGTGGTGTCGAGAATCCGCTATTGGAGGCGTTGCACCACAAGACGCCTTCAATGCTTCCCGAGCCCCTGCAGTGGTGCGCCATGAATGTTGGCCTTGTGGCGGCCAAAGCACTTGATGAGTGGACGAACTGGAGGGCCCTACAGCGGCGCAGTTGATCATCGTTGTTCTGATGTTTCCCATGTGACTGATCATGTTCGCTTCGCCAATGTTGCGCAGCGAAATACCTGTTGGTCAGTGATCTCGATTAACCGCTGCGTGAGGCATTAGCCATGGCCAAGAGGCCTACCTCCGATACCGGACTCGATTCAAAACGTAGACAATTTCTGAAACTCGCCGGTGCCTCCGTGGCCGTAGGAGGATTCGGCCTGAACGTGGGGCTGGCACATGCCGGTGCAGCCACTGGCGAGGCGGGCGATGTTCTGGATGTCGCCATCATAGGCGCTGGCCTGGCTGGATTGACTGCCGCCCGGGACCTGCAGCTGGCCGGCAGCCAGTCCTTCGTGGTCCTCGAGGCACGGGACCGCGTGGGAGGTCGAACCCTCAATTTCGACATGGGCAACGGCCATGTTTCCGAGGTCGGTGGCCAGTGGATCGGGCCGGGCCAGACTGCTGTCGAGGATCTCGCGCGGCAGCTGGAGGTGGGAACCTTCCCGAGCTTCTACGAAGGCAGCACAGTCATTCTCGGCGGCGACGGCCGCCTTGAGGTCGATCTCAAGGGAACCTTCGGTACTGATATGACCGTCGCTGGAAAGCTCAGCGAGCTTTCGCGCGATGTGCCCTCGGGGGCGCCCTGGAATTCGCCGAAGGCAGCGGAGCTGGACAAGCTTTCGGTTGGCGATTGGCTGGCCCGGCAAAACATCAAACCCGAGGATCAGCCAGGTTGGGATGCCAGCATGACGCTGAGCGGTGGTGTAACTCCGGCCAAAATGGGGCTCTTGCATTTCCTGTCCATGATCAACTCAGCCAGCTGTGATTACGAAAAGCTCGACTCGATCAAGGACAGCGCCCAGGGTACTCGGTTTGTCGGCGGTTCGCAGATTCTCAGCACCAGAATGGCTGGGCAACTGGGGGACAAGGTGCGCTTGCAGTGCCCGGTCCGCAGGATTGCCGACTGGGATCGCGAGGTCGTCACGCTACACACGGACCAGGGGCTGGTGCGTGCGCGCAAGGTTATCGTGGCCATCCATCCTGCCCTCTGCAACCAGGTGCAGTTCGATCCGCCCCTGCCGCAAGCGCGTGCTGCTCTGCAGCGTGCCTGGCCAGCGCACTCCCCGGCGCGCAAGACGGCCATGGTGTACCCCCGGCCGTTCTGGCGCGACAAGGGCCTGAATGGGCACATCATCATGCTCAACGGTCCCATTATCTGGGCCTGGGATAACTCGCCACCCAATGGGGACGTGGGCGTCATCAACGCCTTCATATCCAACGCCAATCTGCCCTCGGACCCTGCAACGGCGAAGCACATCCTGACGGAACTCTACGCGCGCGCCTGGGGAGACAAAGCGCTGCAGCCCGTGGCCTACCACGATCAGGATTGGGGGCGTGACGATCCTTGGTCGATCACCTGCGTTTCGGCCATACCTCCGGGATTCTGGACCACCCATGGCAAGGCGCTACGGCCGGCCTGCGGCAATCTGATCTGGTCCGGTACCGAGACCGCCGATATCTGGGCCGGCTACATGGATGGCGCCGTGCGCTCGGGCCACCAGAGTGCCCTGCAGGCCCTCAACGCCCTGCGTCGGGCATAGGAGGTGAATATGAAGAAGTGGATTTTGCTGGGATTTGTTACGGTCGTTGCCGGCCTGGTGGCTGTTTACGGCCGGGACCTGCTCGATCTCTATCGCCTGCTGACTCACATCAGCACGTCCAGCGAGGCGCGGCAGGCTGATGGTGGGCCGTGGCCACGCCTGACCGATGCGTGTGTCGGTTGTCATGGGGCCCGGGGCAACTCGCTGCATCAGGGCTACCCGAGTCTCGCGGGCCAGCCGGCGCCCTACCTGGCGGCTCAGCTGCGCCATTTCGCCAGCGGCGAGCGAGCCAACCCGAACATGGGCCCGCTGGCGTTGAGCCTGAGCGAGGCTGACATTCAACTCCTGTCGGAGTACTTCGCCAAGCGCCCTGCTGCTGAAAACGGGTCGTTCAAGCCTGATCCCGCGCTGCAGGAGAAGGGCAAGAAGCTGGTGGCGAGCGGGGGCTGCGCCGCTTGTCATGGTGAGGGTCTGTTGGGGCATGACCAGTTCCCGCGGTTGGCCGGGCAAGGACATGACTATCTGCTGGCGCAGCTGAATGCCTTTGCGCAGGGTCGCCGGAAGGACTCGTCGGGCGCTATGACGGCCATTGTCGCGACGTTGTCCGCGGATGATCGCAAAGCACTTGCCCATTATCTCGCGGCACTCGCTCCTGTGGCGAAGTGATGTATTGAGTTCAGTATTTGATCGAGGCTATTACTATGGAAATCAGGGATACCTTTGCGTTGCTTGCTTGCGTTCTGTTGGTGCTTTGCGGAGTGACTTACGGGATCAAGTTTCTTAAAAAACAGAATTATCTGCTCGGTTTAGAGTGGCTGATCGTTGCCTTCTCCGGGTCGAATCTTCTGATATACCTCCTCACTGAGTGGAAGTTTAACTACAGCATCTCATTCTTTCTCGATGCCTTTTCCCGCGGGTTCGGTATACCGATTGTTGCCACTCTTGGCCTGATGGCGGTCACCCATAATTACAAACCATCGGTTTCCAAGGATGTCGTGATATTCGCGGCTTCATTCGCTGCCACCTTCGTGCTCGTCCTGGCTGACTTCGTTCGCGAACCGCTCCCGTACTTCTATGTGATCATGTGGTCGGGCTACACGATTTATCTCGCGTATTTCACCTGGCAACTGGTTTGTGCCCGAGAGAACCTGCACGCCCTGGCCACGGCGGTGGGTGCTGCGGGCGCCCTGGTCGTGGCGCTCGTCTATGACTTCTTCCCGATCCCGGGTGACGACACCAAAATGGTGTTCATGACCTTTGCCTTGACGACTTGGTCTTACACTTTGATCCAACTGTATTACGCCTATGGCGCGCTGGGGCGCGCGATGGGAGGTTCATCTCGATTGCTTGTGCAGGCCCGCTAACCGATTTGCGAGTTGCATCGAGTAAGCCGCCATGTTCTGGCGGCTTACTTGTTTCGGAGCAATGCCCGAGTTGGCAGCAATGATCCGGGGGAGTTCTGTCTCTCGCACGGGGATGTGGGGTAGGTGAGCCTCCATGCCCACCTCCACGAATAACCGATTACCTGGTTACCGGATTCGAGGTTGGTGTCTGGTTGGCCAGGAAGTGGGCCGTGGCCCTGATCTCCTCCTCCGAGAGTGTGCTGGTGATGGCGTTCATGGTCTGGCTGGGGTCCTTGCGTTGCCCCTGCTTGAAGGCGGTGAGCTGGTTTATCAAATAGCGTTCGCCCTGGCCCGCAATGCGGGGAGCGAGCGGGCTACCCGACAGACCCTCGCCATGGCAGGCGGTGCATCCTCTAGTCGCGATTGTGACTTGTCCGCGTTGTTCCAGCGCTTCATCGCGGCTCGGGGCCTCTGTCCTTTCCGGCTGCTGACGCGCGAAATAGCCCGCCAGGGACTTGATTTGATCTGTAGTCAGATGTGCCGCGAGCGGGCTCATTTGCGGGCTGTGTCGACGCCCTTCGGCGAAGGCGTGCAACTGGGCTTCGATGTATGGCGCGGATAGACCGGCGAGGGAAGCGTACTGCGCGTCCCGGGGCTGGCCATTGGCGCCGTGGCAGAGTGCGCAGGAGTCCTGGACCTGTGGCCAGGCGCCGCCATTGGCCTCGTAGTTGGCATAATGCTGGTCGAGGGCGTCCATGAAGCGATAGCCAGCCACCATCTCCGGGCCATATATCGCGCTCGATACCGCCAAGGCCGCCACTGTTACGACCGCCCCCATCACAAATGCTCGCTTCATCACACGTTCCTCCGACGTTGAACCAACGCCTGGAGCGCCTCGAGTGCTGCCCGGTGGCCGGCACGGATAGCACCATCCATCGAACTGGCCCAGAGATCGGCTGTTTCAGTGCCGGACCAGATCAGGCGGCCAACCGACGGTTTCAGATACTGACCCCATTGGGTCAGAAAACCGGGGGGTATCGACGCGACGCAGGTGAGGGTCCAGGGATCGACCTTGCCCCAGTCGTGGTCGTGGAACTGGATGGGGTGCAGCGCTTCATCGCCCATTGCTTGCGCATAGATGGCTGACAGGGCGCTTTGAGCGGCGTTGGCATCGTGGGGCAATTGGCCGCTTCTGACGAAGGCGCTGAGGACACCGACGCTGCCATCCGGGGGCGAGTTGTCATAGGACAGGATCAGCGGTCCGTCGGCTTGCGTGATCTGGCCGTTCAGGCCCTTGTCCCGCCAGAACGGACGCTCGTAGACATGCACGGTCTTGCGCATGGGGGCATGGGACGGCCAGAGGTGCTGTAATTGCGCGCGTCCGCTGGGGAGGGGCGGATCGAAGCTGATCTGATTGCACAAGGCCGGATGCAGCGCAGCGATGACCTGCCGGGCGCGAATGACGCCCTGGTCGGTATGCAGTTCGACCACATCTCGGTCCCAACCGACGATCTTGCGTACCGGGCAGGACAATTTGACCTTGTCACCCAGAGCCTCTGCCATCTTGATACTGAGGACCTGCGAGCCACCGACGAAGCGAGTTTCCTGGGCGCCGCCCTTGAACCCCTCGAGTTTTTCCATGCGGCAATCGGCGGAATTGATGAGGGACAGGTAGTGCAACAGCGCCAGGACTGAGGGAGGGGTTCCAGTTGTCAGGCCTATGGAGGTATCGAAGCCGAGCTTGCTCCCATTGCTGACCCCCTGCTGCTTCAGCCACTCGCCGACCGACAGTTTGTCCAGGGCGGCCGCATCCGTCGCGGTCCATGGCTCCTTGCTGGGCACTCCCCGTGCCAGTTCATTCAGCTTCTCGACTATCGAGGCATTGGGGTTCTGGCCTTTGGTCAGGTCCTGCTCGAATTTGGCGTCACCCACCAGGTAGACGTTTTTGCCCTGGTACCAGGTCGGGAAGGTGTCGATCTCGAGTTCACGGGCCAGGTCGAAGATGGCCGTCTGGCCGGGGCCGATCCACTCGCCGCCGGCTTCCGACACAACGCCTTTGCCCAGGTCGTGGTTGTAGGTGCGCCCACCGACACGGTCCCGGGCCTCAAGTACGACGAAGGACTCGCAGCCAGCGCGGCGCAGGTCCCGCGCCGAAGTCAGGCCGGCCAGTCCTGCCCCGATGATGGCTACGTCAAGGATGTCGTCCTGGCCAGCATGTAGCACCTGAGCCGTGGCCCGCCCGCTCAGCGCGATCCCTCCGATCAAGGTGGCGCTTCCAATCGCCTGAAGCAGCAAGCGTCGCTGGCGCGCTGGCAGCGACAATTCATCGTTATCTGAATTCATCTTCGCCTCTGTCATATCTATTGTATGTTTTGCATAACGATTGTTATGTAAAAATACAGCACATTTGAAAGCGTGCAAAGCAGAATAGGAGGGCGTTTTGGTTTTGAGGGGGGAGGAGGACGCAGGCCCCGGCGCCTGTGAGATGGGCCGCGGCATGATAAGGGCAGGTGTCCTGCTGGATAGAGCGGTCAGAACAAGGCAGCCGGTGCCATGTAGTGGCCATTGCAAGAAAGCGCGGTGCGCAGCTCCGACCTAATAATCCTGGAGAAGCGCGCGGCTCGTGAAGGCCAACTCGGCTGCGCGCGTCAACTGCTTTACTTGGCGACAGCCTTTCGCTTGGAAGATGGCTTTTGCGGTTGGGGTGGAGTGATCAAGGTCATGAGGGCATCGAGAAGGGATTGACCTCGGCTCGAACCGAACCGTTCAGGTTCGATCGGCAACATCATCATCCATCCATCGCTGATCGCGCTGAGCTGATCGGCGAGCAGCTCGGCGGGGATATCGTCGCGGATTATGCCTTGGTTTTGCCCTCTCTCCAGTACCGATGTAAACACCTGGCGGAACCTTGCATATCGTTGCTTGATGACGCCGGCGAAAGCCGGTTCGTGCCTTGCGTAGCCAAGCAATTGGAGCCATGCGAGCCATGCGTCCGGCTCGTCGGTGTTCGTCCAGTCGAGCCATTGTTCGATGAGAGCCTTGATATCGATCCGCTCCTGGTTGTTCTCCAGCAAAGTGTCGATCTGGTCGAACAGGCTCTGTGCGACAGCGGTGATCATCTCCTCCTTGTTTGCGAAGTAGTAGGTCACCGCTCCCGTCGTGCACCCGGCGTGCTGCGCCACTTTGCGCATCGAAGCTCCGGCATAGCCCTCGCGTGCGATCACCGCGATCGCCGCCGCCAGCAACTCGGCCCGTTTCGCCTTGTGGTCGCCTACGGGCCGACCCCGGCGGGAGACCGGTTCGGATTCGCTATCAATCGCTTGAGAGCTTTTGTTCATGGGAGGCTGGGGTCGTGAATCAGGCATAGGAAATGGGTAATTTTCGCTGGCTCAATTGATCGGAGTAACAGTTGCAGTGAAAAAGCTGCAACTTGCTATTAGCGGCTCAGCATATGGAATTTATTTGAAGAAAGCACCCATGCAAGACTCGATACCGGGGCTCTCCCGAAGGGCGCATCAGCGGCCTTCGGGCAGCCGCGCGATGCATCAATCGTCCGCACGGAAGATCACTGGAGCGATATTGGTGAAATTCGCCACGTCGCCGAGAACCTCAGCCGTCCTGGGGGAGGTAAGCGCGGCATCGATTGCGGCCTGATTGTTGAAGCGCAGAATCACCAGGCCTGCCAAGGGCTGCGGACCGACGGCCGGAAACAGGATCTCGGCCGATTGCAGTCCAAACTCACCCCATGCGGAGCGCGCAAGCGGGATGTGGGTGGAAAGGTAGTACTCCCGGTCGAATTTCGCATCTTCGGTTAGGGGGTAGCTCACGATAAGGGTAGCCATGGGTAGTCCTTGCTCTTGTTGTGATGGGGTAGAGAGGGCATGACGCGCGCCTCGGCAACCTGAGGCGCGGTGTTTTTGTGAAATCAGCTTTCGCCGCAACCCACGACCGCAACGGCGCGAATTTCCACGCGAAGCCCGGGAAGGGCCAGCTGCGAGATGCCGATGGCGGTCCATGACGGATACCGGTCGGGGAAGTACTGGTGCTTGACCTGGATGAATGCGTGCGTGTCAGCTTGAAGCTCAGTATGAAATGTCATCAGCTCGACAACATCCGCCAGGGTCGCGCCCGCCGCCTCAAGGGCGATTTTCAAGCCTTGGAAGGCTAGGTGCGCCTGCTCTTCGATACCATTGCCCGGTGTCATTGTGGCGTCGATTCCGACCTGGCCGGAAACCCAGATCATGTCCCCGACACGCGTCGCTTGCGGAAAGTGATAGTTATCGTAGAACACTTGGGATTGGGGAGGGGTGATGGTTTGCCGTTTCAGGTTCTGGGTACTCATTGCTTGATCTCCGATCATACGAGCTGGCGGAAGGTGGGGTGACGGAAGGGTTCTCCCGGCTTCAAAGTCATCAATTCTTCGGTGAAGAGAACGCCTTCCTTCGGATAACCCGCGTCGCTGTGCTCCGGCAGGGGGGTGAAGGTTGCATCGTCACCAAAGAAGCGGAAAACAAAGGTGTGTCGATCCGGGAAGGCTTCGTCGACCGGCGCTCCGCCGTGTAGCGAGCCGGGATGGAGCACGACCACATCCCCGGGCTCCGTTGCCCACGACAGAATTTCGTACGCATCGGGCGCCTGCTCGCGCTCAGCCTCGATATCGGGAAGGCGAGGCAGAATGCCGCCTCCATGCAAGGGTTGGGTTGGGTCGTTCGGGTCGAGGAAGGTGGTGCCATCAAAACGCGTTCCGCGGTGTGAGCCCCGAATGATCTCCAATGCATTCTGCTTGGGAACGGATTCGAAGCTGATCCATGCATTGCCCCAATGCATGCCGGCCCAGGGCAAATAAGAGGTGTCCTGATGCCAGAGTGTGCGCGAACCGCGTCCGCCGGCCTTGAGGAACACTTCCTCGGCGAAATACCAGACGTTTTCGCAACCCCAGAGGTGTGCGAACAACTGGCCAAAGGGGAGGGAAGACACCAACTCATCCAAGCGCTCCTTGGCGAGCGGATTAGCGTTGTCGACGTGTGACTGTTGCAAGGTCCCGTCGAACATTCGAAACGCGTTGGGGCCGTGGTTCTCGACTGCCCAGTCATAGGCAGTCCGACACTGAGCTAGTTGCTCCTCGTTCAGAAGCCCTTTGATCAGGACTGCCCCATCTTCCAGGAATGCCTTGCGCAGAGAGTCTTGCATAGCGGCTTTCTCCCACGAAACTTTACTAAGGTGAGATTGATCCTAGCAGCCAGGTTTATTTAACGCAACGGTCGTTATTGTAATTATGGCTGGCACCGAAATGTGCCCATTTCCTGGATGTGCTGGCGTCGGCTATGGACAGCTTTTCCCCCCGAACAGGTTGCCGGTTCGCTGCCGTATCAATTAGGCCGCTTGAACAATCGGCGAGGATATATGCGTGGCGCAATGGGAGGACGCTGGAAGAAGTAGTAGACGCAAGCCTCTATCAGATTCGGGTCCTTGCGGCTGCTGGTTGACCGGCACGCCATAGCCCTTCTCGTAGAGATAACCAGGGCGAACTGGATTGGGGCGCAATGGGTGGACTTGCCTGTTGCCCCCCTCGATATTGGTAAATGCCGGTGATAGGTCGCGACGGCGCCTGGCAGGGTTCCCCATCGACGCACTTGGCCCGTATCAAGGCGCTCCACGTACAGTTATGGAAAGCCAAGAGCCAAGGTATGGGCTGGCAGGTTTTTCCAAACCCAAGAAACGACAAAGCCCTGAATAATCAGGGCTTTGTCGTATAAAGATGGCGGAGGCGATGGGATTCGAACTCATGGACCTGTTACAGTCGACGGTTTTCAAGACCGTTGCCTTAAACCACTCGGCCACACCTCCGTTTGCGTTGCGGGCGCCATAATACCTGAATGAAACACACTGTCAAACTCTCTGCGTAGCTTGTTACAGAGCGTCTGTTATGATCTTTGCGACTGAACGTTTCAAACCAACAGGAGTGTCGCCATGCGCGAACAGGATTACGCAGTTAATAACAGCGTGCAGGCTGAGCAGCTAGAGGTTAGCCGCGTCCTGCGCAACACATACGGCTTGCTCGCCCTGACCCTGGCATTCAGCGGTGTGACGGCCTACGTTGCCCAGCAGATGCGTGTTGGCTACCCGAACATTTTCGTGGTGCTGATCGGCTTCTACGGTCTTTTCTTCCTCACCAACAAACTCCGTGATTCGGCCTGGGGCCTGGTGTCGGCATTTGCCCTGACCGGTTTCATGGGTTTCCTGCTGGGCCCGATCCTCAACCGTTACCTGGGTATGCAGGGCGGCGCTGAAGTGGTCAGCTCGGCTTTCGCGATGACTGCGCTGGTGTTTGGCGGTCTGTCGGCGTATGTGCTGATCACCCGCAAGGACATGAGCTTCCTCGGCGGCTTCATCACGGCAGGCTTCTTCGTGCTGCTGGGTGCGACGCTGGCGGGCATGTTCTTCCAGATCAGCGGCCTGCAACTGGCGATCAGCGCAGGTTTCGTGCTGTTCTCCTCGGTCTGCATTCTGTTCCAGACCAGCGCCATCATTCATGGCGGCGAGCGTAACTACATCATGGCCACCATCAGCCTGTATGTATCGATCTACAACCTGTTCATCAGCCTGTTGCAGCTGTTCGGCATCATGGGCCGCGATGATTGATCGTCGGCATTAAATGAAAAACCCGCTTCGGCGGGTTTTTTATGATCTGGAATTCAGGGTCACTCCACAATGACGATGCTGCCGTCGGCTTGCTGGCGGTAGATGGTGTAGGGCAGCAACAAGGTGTCGAGCGCGCCGGAGATGACCACGTCGATCAGCACAATGGCGGGGGCACTATCATGCACCTGCGCATCGCGGCCTTTTTCCAGGGGGGCATTCAGCGTGCAGAAGTCGTAGGTCACGCCGCTGTAGATTCGCGGTACCGCGCCGCAATAACTCTTGTGGTCCCTGAGGCTTTTTGCAGCCACTTCGTCACCGCGTACAACCGTTTGAATCGTGCCGCAACCCGCCAGCAGCATCGCCACGAGTAGCATCGCCTGAATTTTCATACCGTCAATCCTTCGCCGGAAACCGCCAATCTACTTAAGTCTGAAGCAGATATCACTCACGCCATGGGTGGCAACCGGCGCTTGACCGGGGTTTTCTTGACGATCGCCGTATTGGTTTCAGCGTGGGTGTTGAGGCGGTCGAGCAGGGTGTCCAGTTGTTCCATCGAGCGCACATGCAGGCGCGCGATGAAGCAGTCGTCGCCGGTGACCTTGTCGCACTCGGTGAATTCGGGAATGGCCATGATTTGCCGTTCCACTTCCTGCAATTGACCAGGCAACGGGCGAATTCGCACGATGGCCTGGAGCTGATAGCCAAAACATTTCGGGTCGATTTCAACGGTGTAGCCCTTGAGCACGCCACGCTCTTCCAGGCGGCGCAGACGCTCGGCGACGCTGGGGGAGGACAGGCCGCTGATTTGCGCCAGGGCCTTGAGCGAGCGTCGCGAGTCTTCCATCAGCGCCGTGATCAGCACCTGGTCGATGTCATCGGTCATGGCGAAATCCTCTGTTAGGCATTTTTTCGAAATGGCCTTTATAAAAAAGGCAGATCTCGAGTTTAGCCTGCTTTTTGCTCTGGAGTAGCCCCAGGGTGCATTGGCATACTTTGGCCACAAACACAGGAGTCTGATGATGGACAAATCCCTACGCCGCGGTTCGTTCGAAATGACGGCCGCCATGCTGATCTCCGGCACCATCGGCTGGTTCGTGCTGGTGTCCGGGCAACCGGTGCTGGATGTGGTGTTCTGGCGCTGCCTGTTCGGTGCCGGCACCTTGCTGCTGATTTGTGCAGGCTTCGGCTTTCTGCGCCCCGACATTCTGACCCGTACGACCTTCCTGCTGGCGGTGCTCAGCGGTGTGGCGATTGTCGGCAACTGGGTGCTGTTGTTCGCGTCCTATTCCCGGGCGTCGATTGCCATCGGCACTGCCGTCTATAACGTCCAGCCGTTCATGTTGGTCGGGCTGGCGGCGTTGTTCCTCAACGAAAAGATCACCGCGCAGAAGCTGGCCTGGCTGGGCGTGTCGTTTCTCGGGATGCTGGCGATTGTCAGCGCCCATGGCGGCGGGGGCGAGAGCGGCAGCGATTACTTGTTGGGCATTGCCCTGGCCTTGGGTGCGGCGTTTCTCTATGCGATTGCCGCGTTGATCATCAAGCGTCTGACCGGCACCCCGCCGCATTTGATCGCGCTGATCCAGGTCAGCACTGGCGTGTTGTTGCTCGCGCCATTCGCGCATTTTTCGGCACTGCCCCAGGCACCGAGCGCGTGGGCCAGCCTGGTGACGCTGGGCATGCTGCACACCGGTGTGATGTACGTGTTGCTGTACGGTGCGATTCAAAAGCTGCCGACTGCGCTGACGGGGGCGCTGTCCTTCATTTACCCGATCGCGGCGATTTTCGTCGACTGGTTTGCTTTCGGCCATCGCCTGGAACCGCTGCAATGGATCGGCGTCGCGGCGATTCTGCTGGCCGCTGCCGGCATGCAACAAGGCTGGTCGTTGAAGTTTCGGCGCACGGTGACGCCGTAACCCGCTGGCCAGGCGTCAGATGTTCCAGCGCGGCGCATTACCGGCCAGTCGCTGGCGCATCTGGCCGATGTTGGCGGCCAGTTGTTGAGTCAGCAGGCGATAACCGTCCAGCGTGTTGTAGACCGGCGCATCGAGGCTGACCAGCGGTACATCCACAGGGCGACTGAGCCGCTGGACCGCACCGGATTTCAACGCCCGGGCCATGCCGATCAATTGCACGCGAATCTGTCGATGCTCGGCTTTCAATGCCGTTTGCATCAGCGACATCGCCTCGAGATCATTGGCATCCGGGCGGGTGTTGCCGAGGATTTCCAGGGTACTGACGCACATGCGCAGATTGCGCTGGATGGCATCCAGCTCGGTCATGGAAATCTTCACCTCCTTGGACACCGATGGCATCAACGAGCGAAGTTGCACCATCACCGCGTTCAGGCGGGTCATGAGCTTGAGGTGTTCGTCGGCAGTGATGGCCTGGCCGTCAATGATGCGCCCGTAGATTTTCGCGCAATCACGCAGCGCATCGGCCAGGTTGTAGCGCCAGGAATACACCGCGTACAGCGGCAGGGCGAAGGAAAACGCCAGGGCCAGGGCAATGCCGATCAGGATATCCACCCCGCGCCACAGGCCATCGGTGACCGGGTTGTCGCCGTGCCCTGCGACGATGAACACGGTGATCGCCGACAGCAGCGCGGTGTAACCACCCTTGCCGATGGCGTGATACGAGAAAAAACCGCAGACCACCGACATCGCGAAATAGGTCAGCCACGGCATCCCGAGCCAGGCCTGTTGTGCCACCAACGCCAGGCCGACACCGGCGCCAATCAAGGTGCCAATGGCACGCTCGGCGGCTTTTTTGCCGATGTTGCCGTGATGCTGCAAGCCGCCGATCACCACCAGCATCGTCACCGACGCCCACTCACCGTGGGGCAGATGGATGCCGGTGGTCAGCAGGATGGTCGCCAGCAACCCGAGCGACACCCGCACCGCATGGATCACCCGGGCATGGCGGTAGCGCCGGTACGGGTCCAGCAACGGACGCAGCAGTCGGCGCAGCAGCGGTGGCAGTCGATGGGTTCTGGATGTATTCAGGCCGGCTCTCCTCAGAAGATGTAGTCGGTGGTCAGGAAGCTCGAACTGCGGCCGCTGATGATCTCGCTGATCAGGTCCTTGTTGGTCTCCTGGAATTTGGTGGCGACCAGGGTACGGATCGAAAACACCCGCAGTGCGTCATGGACTGACAAGGTGCCTTCGGCGGAGTTCTTGCGACCATTGAAGGGGTAGGTGTCCGGGCCGCGCTGGCATTGGGCGTTGAGGTTGATGCGCCCGACCTGATTGGCGAAGGTGTCCACCAGCCGGCCGACCGCCACCGGGTTGGTGCCGAAGATGCTCAACTGTTGGCCGAAGTCCGACTCCAGCACGTAGTCGATCACGGTATCCAGATGACGGTACGGCACGATGGGGATGACCGGGCCGAACTGCTCTTCCTGATAAACGCGCATCTGCGGCGTGACCGGGTACAACACCGCCGGGTAGAAGAACGACGCACGAACCTCGCCGCCATTGGGGTTGACCACCCTGGCGCCTTTGCTCTCGGCGTCCGCCACCAGTGCACGCAGATAGCCGACCTTGCTCGACTCCGGTAGTGGCGTCAGGGCTACGCCATTTTCCCAGGGCATGCCGGGTTTGAGGTTGGCGAGCCTGGCATTGAATTTGTCGATGAAGGACTCGACCACGTCTTCGTGGACAAACAGGATCTTCAGCGCGGTGCAGCGCTGACCATTGAATGAGAGCGAGCCGGTCACCGCCTCACTGACCGCATTGTCCAGATCCACTTCCGGCAGGACGATGCCTGGGTTTTTCGCATCCAGGCCCAGCGCTGCGCGCAAGCGGTGAGGTCTGGGATGGAGTTTTTTCAGGTCGCTGGCGGCTTTGTTGGTGCCAATGAAGGCAAAGATGTCGATCTTGCCGCTGGCCATCAGCGCACTGACCGTCTCGCGGCCGCTGCCGTAGATGACGTTGATCACCCCGGCCGGAAAGCTGTCGCGGAAGGCTTCCAGCAGCGGACGAATCAGCAGCACGCCGAGCTTGGCCGGCTTGAACACCACGGTATTGCCCATGATCAGCGCCGGGATCAGCGTGGTGAAGGTTTCGTTCAACGGGTAGTTGTAAGGCCCCATGCACAGGGCCACGCCCATCGGCACGCGACGGATCTGGCCGAGGGTGTCCTGTTCCAGTTCGAAACGGCTGGAGCGGCGGTCGAGTTCTTTCAGCGCGTTGATGGTGTCGACGATGTAGTCGCAGGTGCGGTCGAACTCCTTTTCCGAATCCTTGAGGTTCTTGCCGATTTCCCACATCAGCAACTTGACCACGGCCTCGCGCTGCTCGCGCATGCGCCCCAGGAAGGTTTCGACGTGCTGGATGCGTTCGGCCACGCGCATGGTCGGCCACAATCCCTGGCCCCGGTCATAAGCACGGACGGCAGCGTCGAGGGCGGTCAGCGCGGTCTCGGCATCGAGCAGCGGCGTGCTGCCGAGGATCACTTGTTCGTCGCCATTGGCGCCGGTCAGGTACACCGGGCTGCGGACCTGGGCCAGTGGCCCGTTCCAGATTCTCAGTGCGCCATCAACCAGGTACTCACGCTGCTCGGACTGGCCGTCAAGGCGGTACTTTTCCGGGATGTCGGCGGGGCTCGGGAACAGGTTCTGGAGAATATTGGCTGTGGTCATGTCGCTACCCCTCTGGATTGGATAATGCACTGATGAATCGTTTTAGCAGACCTCAGCAACCCTTGTCATGACTCATTTCAGCGTTTGCCGCACAGCGTGAAGGATCGCGGATTCATCGACCCCTGCAGTCATGGTCTCGGAAGTGCTGCTTGTTGGCCCCCGATGCCCTCAACCCGATCAACTGAAAAGCCTAGCCTTTGTTTGGCCTTGGTGGGGTGCGTCTTTGCGGCGTTGCTGGCCTCTGACGGCACACAAATCCTCGTACTGCGGTTAAACTCCATGCTCTTTTTCAAGGAGTTCATATGAGCTATTACCAGCCGGGCATTCTCGCCGCCCCCGTTCCGCCTCAAGCCCGCCATATGTTCTTCGTCCTCGAATCCATCGAGGCATTGCCGGTCGCGCTCGACAACTTGATGCAACTGGTGGACGGGAAATCGGCTGTCGTCGGCTTCGGTGAATCGCTGGTCAATGCGCTGCACGCTCAGATCGATGGCCTGCGAACCTTTCCGGCGTTGACCGGTGTGGGCGTCGACAATCCGTCGACCCAGCACGCGCTCTGGTGCTGGCTGCACGGTGAAGACCGTGGTGAGCTGCTCAATCGCAGTAACGCCATCGAAGCGGCAGTGGCCCCGGCGTTGCGTCTGGTGCAGATGAACGAAACCTTCCGCCACATGACCGGTCATGACCTGACCGGCTACGAAGATGGCACCGAGAATCCCCAAGACGAAGCCGCTGTCGCCGCCGCCCTGGTGGGTGAAGGTGCCGAGGGGCTGGTCGGTGGCAGCTTTGCCGCGATCCAGCAGTGGCAGCATGACTTGAAAGGTTTCCATGGGCTGTCGGCGGATGAAAAGGACAACATCATAGGTCGGCGTTTGAGCGATAACGAAGAGATCGACGACGCGCCGGTTTGCGCCCACGTCAAACGCACCGCCCAGGAAAGCTTTGCGCCTGAAGCCTTCGTGGTGCGCCGTTCGATGCCGTGGATCGAAGGCGACCGTGCCGGGCTGATGTTCCTGGCCTTCGGTTTTTCCCTCGACGCCTTCGAAGCCCAACTGCGCCGCATGAGTGGCCTGGAAGACGGCATCACCGACGGTTTGTACCGCATCAGCCGTCCGGTCACCGGTGGCTACTACTGGTGCCCGCCGCTCAAGGACGGTCGACTGGACTTGCGCGCTTTGCGCATTGGCTGATCCCTCAGACCACAGCCCCTGTGGGAGCAAGCTCGCTCCCACAGGGGCTGTGGTGAATCTAACCTTATGCGCATTCGGTATTTCTCAAGCGTGTCATAGCCTCTCTAAGATCACGTCATAACTCGTTATAACAAGTGATCTGCCATGACCGATAACGTTCTATCCCTGAGCAGCGTTCCGTTGCACACTCAGCTGCGAGACGTGCTGCGTACCCGCATCCTCGACGGTAAATATCCGCAAGACAGCCAGATGCCTTCCGAAAGCGAGCTTGGCGCGTTGTTCAAGGTCAGCCGCATCACCGTGCGCCAGGCCTTGGGTGACCTGCAGAAGGAAGGGCTGATCTTCAAGATTCACGGCAAAGGCACCTTCGTCGCCAAACCGAAAACCTTCCAGAACGTCAGCACCCTGCAAGGCCTGGCCGAGTCCATGACCGGTCGCGGCTATGAGGTGATCAACCGCCTGCGCAGCTTCAAGTTCATTGCCGCCAACAAGCTCGTCGCCGAGCGTCTGCAGGTGGCCGAAGGCGAGGTCGTGGCGCAGATCAAACGGGTGCGCCTGATCAATCGAGAGCCGATTTCCCTGGAAATCACTTACCTGCCCAAGGCCATTGGCGAGCGCCTGGAAAAAGCCGACCTGGTCACCCGCGACATTTTCCAGATTCTGGAAAACGACTGCGGTCTGACCCTGGGGCACGCCGACCTGGCCATCGATGCAGTACTGGCCAACAGCGACCTGACCCGGGCGCTGAACGTCGAACCCGGCTCGCCGATCATGCACATCGAACGCTTGACCCACGATGCCGAAGGTTGGCCGCTGGACTTCGAACACCTTTACTACCGTGGCGATGCCTTCCAGTACCGCCTGCGGATCGACCGGCAAAAAGGGGAGCAGGCATGACGCGCAGTACGTTGGAGCAGGAATACGACATCGTCGTGATCGGCGGCGGCACTGCCGGCCCCATGGCGGCGATCAAGGCCAAGGAACGCAACCGCGACCTGCGGGTGTTGTTGATCGACAAGGCCAACGTCAAGCGCAGCGGCGCGATCAGCATGGGCATGGACGGCCTGAACAACGCGATCATTCCCGGCCACTCGACGCCGGAGCAATACACCAAGGAAATCACCATCGCCAACGACGGCATCGTCAATCAGGCTGCGGTGTACGCCTATGCCACCCACAGCTTCGAAACCATCGAGCAACTGGACCGCTGGGGTGTGAAATTCGAGAAGGACGAAACCGGCGACTATGCAGTGAAAAAGGTTCACCACATGGGCGCCTACGTGTTGCCGATGCCGGAAGGGCACGACATCAAGAAAGTCCTGTATCGGCAGTTGAAGCGCGCGCGGGTGAGCATCACCAATCGCCTGGTCTGCACCCGATTGCTGACGGACGAAGAGGGCGCAGTCAACGGCGTGATGGGCTTCGACTGCCGCACCGCGGACTTCCATGTGATCAAGGCCAAGGCGGTGATCCTCGCCTGCGGTGCCGCTGGACGCTTGGGGTTGCCATCCTCGGGCTACCTGATGGGCACCTACGAGAATCCGACCAATGCCGGCGACGGCTTCTCGATGGCCTACCACGCCGGAGCCGAGCTGGCGAACCTGGAATGCTTCCAGATCAACCCGCTGATCAAGGATTACAACGGTCCGGCCTGCGCCTACGTCACTGGTCCCTTGGGCGGCTACACCGCCAACAACAAGGGTGAGCGCTTCATCGAGTGCGACTACTGGAGCGGGCAGATGATGTGGGAATTCCACCAGGAGCTGGAAAGCGGCAATGGCCCGGTGTTCCTCAAACTCGATCACCTGGCCGAGGAAACCATCCAGAACATCGAGCAGATCCTGCACAGCAACGAGCGTCCGAGTCGCGGCCAGTTCCATGCCAATCGCGGCACTGACTACCGCACGCAGATGGTCGAGATGCACATCTCCGAGATCGGTTTTTGCAGCGGGCATTCGGCGTCGGGGGTGTGGGTCAACGAGAAGGCCGAGACCTCGGTCAAGGGCTTGTACTCGGCCGGTGACATGGCCGCCGTGCCGCACAACTACATGCTCGGCGCGTTCACCTACGGCTGGTTCGCCGGCCACAACGCAGCGGATTTTGTCGCCGGGCGTGAGTTTTCTGCGCTGGATGCTGCGCAGATCGAAATCGAAAAACAACGGGTCTACGCGCCGCTGGACCGCGAACACGGCCTGCCACCGGCCCAGGTCGAGTACAAGCTGCGGCGCTTCGTCAACGACTACCTGCAACCGCCGAAAGTGACCAGGAAGATGCAAATCGGCCTGCAACGCTTCAGCGACATCCAGCGCGATCTCGACCAGATCAAGGCCCACAACGCCCACGAGCTGATGCGCGCCATGGAAGTCAGCATGATCCGCGACTGCGCCGAAATGGCCGCCCGCGCTTCATTGTTCCGCGCCGAAAGCCGCTGGGGGCTTTACCACTATCGCGTCGATCACCCGCAACGCAACGACCGCGACTGGTTCTGCCATTGCCACCTGAAGAAAGACGAAAACGGTTTGATGAGCAGTTTCAGGAAAGCCGTCGAGCCTTACATCATCCCGCTGGATGCCGACGAGATGCAGGCCTACGACCGGTTGCGGGTCGGTGCCGATGCGGCTTGATGTCGACAACAAAAGAGAGACCGAACATGGCTTACCAACCCCAGGAAATCTTCTTTCGCTCCAACGCACCGGTCACGGTTGATGAGGACAAATGCATCGCCCACAAAGGCTGCACCGTGTGCGTCGACGTTTGCCCGATGGACCTGCTGGCGATCAACCCGGCCACGCAAAAGGCCTATATGGCCTTCGATGAATGCTGGTACTGCATGCCCTGTGAAAAGGACTGCCCGACCGGGGCGGTGAAAGTCGAGATCCCCTACTTATTGCGGTAACCGCTTTTGTAGGAGCTGGCTTGCCAGCGAAGACGTCAGAACAGACAACCCAAAACGCCATCCGGCACCACCGGACGCCTGATTCAAGACACCCCTCGTTTCCCACCGCGCCCTGATCGTGGCGGAGACGAACATCCAATAAATGATTCGAGGGGAAACACTCATGATGTTGCGTGCAGCTTTGGCCGGTCTGGTACTGGCTTCATTCACCCTGTCGGCCTCGGCCGAAACCATCCGCATAGCCATCGGCACCCAGGACACCACCATCAACTGCGCCGCCGGCGGTCTGTTGATTCGCGAACTCGGCCTGCTGGACAAATACCTGCCCCACGATGGCCCCTACAAAGATGCCCAATACGAGGTGCAGTGGAAAAACTTCACCAGCGGCGCTCCCCTGACCAACGAGATGGTGGCCGGCAAACTCGACTTCGGCGCCATGGCCGACTTCCCCGGCGCGTTCAACGGCGTGGCGTTCGAAACGGCGGGCAAGCACAGCCTGTTCATCAGCGTGCTGTCGGGCAGCATCAAGGGCAGCGGCAACGGCATCGTGGTGCCCAGCGCATCGGGCGTGCAGTCGCTGGCAGAGCTGAAAGGCAAGACCATCTCCGTACCGTTCGCTTCCACCGCCCATGGCATGCTGCTGCGCGCCGTCGCGGCCCAGGGCTGGGACCCGCTCAAGGACGTGAACATCATCGCCCAGCCGCCGGAGGTCGCCGGCTCCGCCTTGCAGGCCGGCAAGATCGATGCTCACGCTGACTTCGTGCCCTTCGCCGAACTGTTCCCGAGCCGTGGCTTCGCGCGCAAGATTTATGACGGCGCCCAGGCCAGCGCGCCGACCTTCCACGGTGCGCTGGTCGATCAGGCCTATGCGCAGAAGTACCCGGAAATCGTCGTTGCTTACCTGCGGGCGAGTATCGAAGCCAACCAGCTGCTGGCGGCTGAACCGGAGAAATACAGCGAGCTGATCGCCAAGGTCACCGGGGTCGATGCCGAGGTCAATTACCTGTTCCATGGCCCCCTCGGTGTGCAGACCCGCGACCTGAGCTGGAAGCCGGAATACCGTCAGGCCGTGGGCACCGCCATCGATACCCTCAAGTTGTTGAAGAAGGCCGATCGCGGTCTGGATCTCGACACCTTCATCGACGACCAGTACATCCGCGCCGCCTTCAAGGCCTCGAACCTGGACTACAGCGCGCAGCTTGCGAATTACCAGCAGGCGCCGCTCAAGGCCGTCGATGCCGCCAGCGGCCAAGCCATCACCGACTTCAGCCACGTGGCGGAAATCTGGGTGCGCGGTGAGCCGAAAGTTCGCCAGTACGCCTCGGCGCAAGCAGCGTTTGCCGCGCTGGCAGCCCTCAAGCAGGAAGGCAAAAACATCCGCGCGGTGTACGCCCAGGCCAGCGACAGCGGGATCAAGTTGCTGGCGGATCAGGCGTGGTTTGCCACCGACGGGAAAGGGCGGCTGAGTGCGTTCCTGCTCAAAGGTCAGGCCCAGCAGTTCGCCACGACGCAGGGCGGCAAGGTCTTGGATTTCACCGATGCTACCGCGCAAGCCGTGGCCGTTCGCTAACAGCCGAAACACCACAGCCCCTGTGGGAGCGAGCTTGCTCGCGATAGCGGTTTCACATTCAACATTGAAGTCGCCTGACCTGCCGCCATCGCGAGCAGGCTCGCTCCCACAGGGATCTTGGTTGAGAGGAATAATTGTGTACCGATCATATTCACGCTGGATCCCCAGAGTCGCCTCACTGCTGCTCTGCCTCGCATTCTGGCAACTCGCCGCCAGCCACCACTGGAACCTTGGCCTGGTGACCTTCGCCAACGTCCCGACCCCCTTGGCGGTCATTGAAGCCGCCCTCGGCCTCGGTGACTCGGGCAAGCTCGCGCAGCACCTGGGCAGCAGCCTCGGCCGGGTGTTCGCCGGTTACCTCGCGGCGCTGATCATTGGTGTGGCCCTGGGCTTGGCCATCGGCCGCTCGAAGTGGGCCGAAGATCTGTTGCTGCCACCCCTGGAAGTGCTGCGGCCGATCCCGGCGGTGGCATGGATTCCCCTGGCGATCCTGATGTTTCCCTCGTCGGAGCTGTCGATGGTGTTCATCACCTTCACCGGTGCACTGTTCCCGATCCTGCTCAACACCGTGCACGGCGTCGAAGGCGTCGACCCACGGCTGATCGCCTCGGCAAAAAGCCTCGGGGCAGGGCGCCGGGCCATCCTGCTGGAGGTCGTTCTGCCGGGGGCTGCGCCGAGCATCATCACCGGCCTGGCCATCGGCATGGGCACCTCGTGGTTCTGTCTGGTGACGGCGGAAATGATCTCCGGCCAATTCGGCATCGGCTATTACACCTGGGAGTCCTACACCATCCAGAACTACGCCGACATCGTCGTCGGCATGTTGCTGATCGGCGTACTCGGGATGGGCAGCAGCCTGTTGATCAAGCGTCTGGGCGGGCTGTTCACGCCCTGGCATCGACCGCGAGGAAAAGCCTGATGAGCGTTTTTCAACACCTGGAAGGCCGTATCGACATTCGCGGGCTGTCGATCAGCCTGGGCGAGGGTCTCGAGGCTTTCGAAGCGGTGCAGGGCCTCGACTGCCAGATCGAGCCGGGGCAGTTCGTGTGCATCCTCGGGCCGTCCGGTTGCGGCAAGTCCACCTTGCTCGGCGCACTGGCCGGCCACCTGCAACCGCGCACCGGCACGCTGAATGTCGATGGTGCAGCGGTGTCGGGCCCATCGCCCCAGCGTGGCATGGTGTTCCAGCAGCACACATTGTTTCCGTGGCGCACGGTGCGCGACAACGTGGCGTTCGGCTTGAAAATGCGGGGCGTCGGCAAGGCTGAACGGCACAAAGCAGCGGATGAAATCCTCGCCCTGGTGGGCCTCGAAGGCTTTGCCGAACGCTGGCCCGACCAGCTCTCCGGCGGCATGCAGCAACGGGTGGAAATTGCCCGGGTGCTGGTCAACCGTCCGCGCCTGTTGCTGATGGACGAACCCTTCGGGGCCCTCGATGCCCTGACCCGATTGAACATGCAGGAACTGCTGCTGGACATCTGGACGCGCATCCGCACCACCGTGGTGTTTGTCACCCATGACATCGACGAAGCGCTGTTCCTCGCCGATCGCTTGCTGGTCATGAGCTCGCGCCCCGGGCGAATCATCGAAGACCTGCGCCTGGATTTCCCCCGGCCGCGCAGCACGGAACTGATGACCCGCCCTGAATTTTCCCACCTCAAGCGCCATTGCCTCGAACTCCTGCGGCACGAAGACGGTCGGCAACTGCCGCGCCTGAACCCGCTCGGACTTCCCCCTGAAAACAAACTGCCGCGATTTGCCCTATGAACTCACTATTCGATGTAACCGATAACGACGACATTCTGGCCCTGCAACCACGCCTGACCGATGACGACCCCGGTGTGCGCCGGATCGCACTGATCGAACTGGCCGATCTCGAGGAGCCGGAAGGCCTGCAGTGGTTGATCAATCGACTGGCCGAAGACCCGATTGCAGAGGTTCGCGCCGAAGCCGCGCGGTTGCTGGAAGCCTGGGAGGACGCGCCCGTGGTCGAAGCGTTGTGCCAGGCGCTGACGGATCCATCGCCGGCGGTGCAGGTAGCCGCTGCGCAAAGCCTCAGCCTGCTCAAGAGTGAAGCGGCGGGCCGGGTCATTCTGCCGTGGACCGGGCACGCCGACAGCGGTGTGCGCATCGCCGCGTTCAGGGCGTTGCGCGAGTTGCGTTGCCCCGATGCCGCCGATGCGGCGGCCCGGGCACTGATTGATGAACGCGCCAGCGTGCGCCGCGAGGCGGTGGGCGTACTCGGCTGGCTCAAACAGCTCGATGCCTTGCCGGCACTGGCGCGGCTGGCCAGCGCTGACCCGGACACTGAAGTTCGGCGTGCCGCCACCGGGGCCTTGGGCCTGGCGTCTGACGCGCAAGTGCTGCCGGCCCTGCGCCAGGCCTTGCGGGACGCTGCCTGGCAAGTCCGCGAAGAAGCCGCCACCACCCTGGGCAAGGTCGGCCACCCCGACGCCGGCCCGGCCTTGATCGACGCCTTGGACGACGATTACTGGCAAGTGCGCCTGCGCGCCACCCGCAGCCTCGGTCGCTTGCGTTTTGTACCGGCGCTCGAAGCGCTGATCGACACCCTCGGCCACCGCATCAGCAACCTGCGCAAGGAAGCCGCGTTGGCCCTCGGCGAATTGAACGACCCAGGGGCCATTGCGGCATTGCAGGCCGCGCAGGACGACGGCGACCCTGAAGTGCGCAAGGCCGTGCGCATTGCCTTGAGCCAACTGCAATGAACCCGCTGGCGATTGGCAATTCCCGCAGCAAACGGCAGTTGCGTCTGAACTGGCCGGATGGTCGCGAACAGGTGTTCGGACACGCCGAATTGCGTCGGCAGTGTCCGTGTTCGCAGTGCCGGGCGTTTCGGTTGCGGGGGATGGCGCCGATGGTGGATGAGCGGGTTCAGGTGATCGAACTGAATCCGCAAGGGTATGGCCTGCAACTGGTCTTCAGCGATGGGCATGAGCGGGGGATTTATCCGTGGGCGTATCTCTCCAGCCTGACCTGATCCCTGTAGGAGCGAGCCTGCTCGCGATGGACGTGAACGATAAAACGATACAGTTGGAGGAATCGGTGCGCGTGGACGGTTTTCGCGAGCAGTCGACCGGCTTTATGCTGTGAATACAGGTTCAGTAACGGCTCGGATAAACGCATCGTCCACAGTCGTTACGCCATACCGATGCATGAACTCACTACCATTGGCAAAGCGATTGAAGCGTTGCTGGTTAATCATGTAAAAATAATCACAGTGGTTAATGACTTCATCAACATTATGCGAGGAAACCAGAATGGCGGTGCCCTCCCTGGCGGCGCCGTGAAGGCATTGCCAAATATAGCTACGAAACTCTGGATCTACACCGGCGGTAGGTTCGTCAAGAATCACGAAGTCTGCAGAAATTGAAAGAAGAGAGAGAGTAAAGAACCAGCGTGTCTCTCCGTAGCTGCACAGCGATGATTTTTTGTTCCATATGTCTTGGTATCGCTCAACTATCGCAGGGCTCCACACACTTAGTTTTTTCAGGGTTTTATCTTGTGTCATGGGCTCGCTTGATGACAGCGCAGCCACCATCTTGAAAATGTCGCGCATGCGCAACGGTGGGGGAGTGGTGATTATCTGAGAAAGGTATAAAAAATGACTGAAGTCGTTTTTTATGCAGCCGGACTTTGCTTTTTTAAGCTCGCAGACGATATCGAAAAAAGTTGTTTTTCCAGACCCGTTGGGCCCCAGAATGCCAACAATGTCGCCTTGAGCAACCTCAAGAGATGCCTGGGTCAAGAGTGGTTTGTCTGAATAGGAGAAATCGATGCTCTGCGCCGTGAATTTTTTCATCAGTATCGGCTCCATACGGGATTGATTCTTAGGTGTTTGAATGTTCTGTGCAGTACTAAAATAAATAAAAGGATTATTGCTGTTGTTGTTAGTTTGTTGGATTCAAGGCCTTGTTCCATTATCTGGCTTGCAAGTGTCAGTGGGTTTACGAGGTTCAAAGCGTCGGTGATGGGGTTTGATCTGCTGGCACTCATAACTCCGAGGATCAACATGCAGAACGAAAAAATGGAAAGCAAAGTATTCGAGTTCTGAAAGTTGATCGGCAGCAATGAGAATGCAGCCCCAAAAGTGCAAAACATGATAAAGCAGATGTAAAAGCGTATTGCGATATTCAGTAGTTCATTGAGGTCGTAGTTTCCGAATGGGAGTTTGGTTGTTAAGTAAAAGCTTGTGCAATAAGATATCGATATTAACGAGTAGGCAATGAAGTGCGATAGAAGAAAAATCAGTTTCGATTCCCTGGAGTAAATAAATGATCGGGTGAATCCGCTTTCCCTTCTTCCTATTATATAAAAGGCGAATCCGAATAATGCGACACTTGAAGAGATGTAGGCATAAAACCATGCTGAAATCGTAATGTAATTGCTGGAAAAGTAGTTCGGATCCTGCCTGGTTGTTGCAAAAAAATAGAACATCGCGCAAGGTGATATCATGATCCAAAAAAAGGCAATGGGTTCTTTTAATTGTTCTTTCATGAATATGGACGTTAGGGCGAAAACCCTGGGCAGAGTATTTTTAGGCATGATTGAATTCTCTATGGGAATGGAACCATTGTTTTTTTTCTTTCATTGTTTACTGCGAAGCGAAAGGAGTTCGAATAATCGTTGATTAGGTTTATGTCTGCTGAATTATTCATATGCATAAATAATGATGGCGAAGTGAATTTGCAGAATGTGTAGTTGGCTCCATCTATTTTCGTTGTTTTTATATAGAGGTATCCTTCGAGGTTTTTGTTTCTCAAGCATTTAATCAGATTTTCAGTATCTAATTTGCAGGGTGGGCTTTTGTTGCGTGAGGTATGTGGGTAGTAATTTAATTGTGATGTGATTTCTTCGAACGTTTTATAGTGATTGCACTTTACGAAGTGGCGGATATAGGGGTCCTTAAGAGAATCCGGGTTGCCGTGTAAAACGCTGAATAAATTCATGAATCGAAATGTTTGCCATAGCTCTAGAATAGACTTGTTCAATGCTTCTGCTCGACTTTCTGAGTAAGACATTCCCGCGCAGTAGTGAACATTTCTATCCGGGTCATTGTTTCCATAAACTGTTAATAGGCAAACTCCTGGGAAATTTTCATCAGAAATATCAATTGTTATTAGTTGCCCTGATTTTATAAGTGCGTTGAATAGACCATATGAGGGGAGTGTTTTTATTGTAGATGATATCTCGGCCGGTTTGATTGTTCCTGTACATTGCTTGGTTAGCCAGAATCGAGTGAGAAATTGGCGTTCTAGTGATTCTTTAATTGATCCAAGTACGGCGAGTTCGGGATTCCAGTGAAAGCTGCATCCACAAGTGTCGCGGCTTGGATAAATGTTGTCGTCGTCGCTGTTGTGGTGGGTCAGAGAGATACATACAGTCGGAATTGAGCAGCATGAAAAATCAGAAATGCGTATGGCTGAATTCATGTCGAATTTGCGACTTGAAAGATTCGCTAAGTCTATGTTTTTTATGGCGGTTTGGTTGAAAGCTATAATGAATTTTTCGGCCTCTTTTGGCGAGAGAGAATTCTCTAAGGTCGAAAAACTGTCGGGTAATATTTCTAAATAGAAGTGACGCCTCTCGAAGTATTCGCCTAGAGCTGTTTTTATTGATGTTGAACTTGTGCCAATCCCTGAGCCTATTGAGTTCCATTGATCACCAATCTCCGTGCAAAAAGGGAAGTCGAAAATACATGGGGGCTGGCACCACATTTCCGCGGGTAGTGAGGGATCATTGCTGTAACTTGAAATTTTCAATTTAGCCTCCTATCAAGTGTACACATGCAGGAAAAAATAGAGTTGGATTCAACCCGATGGCCTTACACAGCATGTTGTCGGTGTACCCAGACCATTGACGGCTTTTGATATTTAAATGTTTGCACTGAAGATCTACTAGCATATATATTGATCCGGTTTCCATTAACGCTAATCTGTACCCACGATAACGATATTTGACTAACGTTTTTGGCATATACATTACATAAATTATAGCTAAGCTGGGGTTTCCAATTTTGCCCCCTGAGGGCAAAATAGCCTCTTTTATTAAACTGGCGTCGTAACTTCCCTGGACTATTTCAAATTTTCTTGAATGTGGTAGTAGGTGTAGTATTTTTTCAGGACATGGCCATGTATTTTTAGATGATAGGGAGCAACAGAATATCTCTACTGAATATAGTGCTCCTGCACTAGGGTATCCTCTTTTATAAGTGTTTCCGCCAATTCTTAATAGTGGGCTGATTAATTGCTTTATTGACTCGAATGTTATGTCTCGATCGTCGAAGAAATCGCATGATTGATTTCGATGTAAAGGGCTTGTAGGCTCTAGTGCTTCGAGTGTCACCCCTTTCGTAGTGATATCCATATCGGGATATAATTGCAGTTCGTTACCTGTTAGATCTGAAAGTAGCTGTGGTGGAAGGTTGTGCAGTAAGGAAATGTTTTGAACGCAGTCATGGATGGTGAAGTTGCCTTTGTTGTGGAATTCCAGGGTGTCCTCGATGACTTTCTGATCGAGGAATTTCAGATAGTAATCATGTGGAATATTTTTCATTCTTAGATCTCAGGCAGGTACAGGAATGCCAGTGAGGACTCAATTCTTCCGTAATCAGTCCGCTGTTTAAATCTACAGTCATTGATGAAAGAGAGTTGTCTTGGTATCTGAAGCCTTGATTATGTTCCGTATGGAGTTTGATTTTTTTTGTCAGAGCACCTAATGCAAGATTTCTCTGCAACAAGCTTAGGTTTGGCGCAGGTATCGTAATGTTTCGGTCAACACAAAAATTCAATAAGGCAGACCAGGAATTTCGACTTTCGTTGATTTTTTCATAATTCAATTGCCTTTCTACAAGGCAAAAATGGCAGGGATTTCCAATGCTTGGGATGTATGGTTGACTTATACGAAAAACATCTCCGCTTAAGTACGCTATTGAGATGGCACTGCTCGGAGACGAGTCTGCTAAACAAAAGTATAGATCTTTAAGTTTTGAGTAGTTGTATTGCATGCAAATTATTTTAATTAGAAGTGCATTGCCTCTGGCTCGGTCGATTAAGGAATCTATATCGTTCACTATTTCGTGATCGAATTTTACCTCTTGATCAATGATCGCTTCGAATTCTTCTCGGTTGCTCCAGTCATGTGCTATTAATACTTTTTTGAAGTATATCTCCGATGGTTGATTTTTTAGTCCAATGGCGAAATTCAAGAACGAATAAGTTTCTTTTAGTGGTAGTTTCTGAGCGGATACCACCTTGTCGAATAGTGCTTTTGATATTTTTGGTGATTGTTGTTTTTTTAGCTCTTGCAGTACGATTAATAGTTTTTTTGAATCGGTTTTTGATGCTCCATCGGTAGATATTATTAGTGATTCATTTGGTAGGTTTATAATGTCAAATTCTGAAAATATCAGTTGCATTTATCTCCTCCTAAAGGACCTTTCACTTTGAAAGATCCTTTTAACTTTGAAAGTTAGCAGAGAGTTTTACTATCTGTTTCAACTACATACCTCTACAGCCACCGGTGCCACCACCGCCAGTGCCTCCTGCACCGCCACAGCCACCATTTCCCCCACCACTACCACCGCTGCATCCGCCACCCCCACCACATCCACCGCTGCCCCCGCAACCTCCTGCACTTCCGGAGCCACCAGCGACTTGCGGATTGGGGCTCGATCCAACATCATTTCTAAAATTGAATAGCACTTTTCCAAGTTCGTTGTTTTTCATTTTGTTTTTACTCGTTGTGTTTGCCACTTGATATTAAGTGGTGCTGCAAGGATTAGTTGATTTTAGTGTTGGGTGCAAGTGAGAGGATTTTGTGATGTAGGGGTGTTCCTACATCTTTTTAAGATGCGTCCTACATGATGTTAGGAGCCTTGGCGGTTTGGTTTTTTTTCAGTGTGGATGGTTTACAGCGCGGGACTGTGGAATTCCTTTTTGAATCTGTATTTTAGTTTTCGGCAAGTAGAAATGATCTTGCTATGTTGAGTAAAATATTTCTGTAGGAGTAAATGTGCGTTTTGTACTTTTTTTATGAATTTTTATTTTCTTCAGATGTTTATTTTTTTAGAAAGGCGACGAACGGTAGGCCTTGCTTTTTGATCGTCCGTTTTGTTCGAGTAAGGAGTGCTTGGTTTTACATCAGCGGGCTATCGAGTTTCACGCCCGGGGTATGGCCTGCAACTGGTCTTCAGCGATGGGCATGAGCGGGGGATTTATCCGTGGGCCTACCTGGCGCAACTCACCCCCGAAGTTGCCCCAATCTAAATGTGGGGGCGAGCCTGCTCGCGAATGCAGTGTGTCAGTCAACTTTGACATCACTGACATGACGCCTTCGCGAGCAGGCTCGCTCCCACAGGTAATCTGCCCGGCAGATGATTGACGGCCCTTGCCAGGAAAAAGCCAAAAGAGTACAAATGTACTCCATGACGACTCTGACTCCCCGCCGTACCGCCATCCTGACCTTTATTCGCGATCGCATCGCCGAGCACGGTCAGCCTCCGAGCCTCGCTGAAATCAGCGAGGCGTTCGGTTTTGCCTCCCGCAGCGTGGCGCGCAAGCATGTGCTGGCGTTGACCGAAGCCGGGTTTATCGAGGTCAACCCGCATCAGGCCCGGGGCATTCGCCTGCTCGGGCAGCCGCCGCGTCCCGAGTTGCTGGACATCCCGGTGCTCGGCCGGGTGGCGGCTGGTGCGCCGATTGGTGTCGATGCGCAAATCCATAGCCGCTTGCTGCTCGACCCGTCGATCTTCTCGCGGGTACCGGACTACATGTTGCGGGTGCGCGGTGACTCGATGATCGAGGACGGCATTTTCGACGGCGACCTGGTGGGCGTGCACCGCAGCCCCGAGGCCGTTAATGGCCAGATCGTCGTGGCGCGGCTCGACGGCGAAGTCACCATCAAGCGCTTCGAGCGGCTCGGCGATGTTGTTCGCCTGCTGCCTCGCAACCCGGCCTACCAGCCGATCATTGTCGAGGCCGACCGGGACCTGGCCATCGAAGGCGTGTTCTGTGGCTTGGTGAGGCAAGGCTGATGGGTGCCGTCGTTGCGCTGGATACGCTGTTCAATGGCGGCCAGGTCTGGAGGGGCCGGCCTGCGCCACCGGCCGCCAGCCCGCAGCCCACCGGGCATGCCGCGCTGGACGCCGCGTTGCCCAGCGGTGGCTGGCCGGAGGCGGCGCTGACGGAAATCCTGTTGGCCGGGCAGGGTGTGGGCGAGTTGCAACTGGTGTGGCCGACGCTGGCACGGCTGTCGGCGGCGGGCGAGCGCATCGTGCTGGTGGCGCCACCGTATGTGCCGTACCCCCAGGCGTGGCAGGGCGCCGGGGTCGATCTGCGACAGTTGTCGATCATCCAGGCCGGCGAGCGCGATGCGCTGTGGGCCGCGGAACAATGCCTGCGCTCGGGCAGTTGCGGCGCGGTGCTGTGCTGGCCGCACAAGGCCGATGACCGCGCCTTGCGCCGCTTGCAGGTGGCGGCGGAAACCGGCCAGACCCTGGCCTTCGCCTATCGTCCCCTCGGTGAAGCGATCAACCCTTCGCCGGCGGCCCTGCGCATTGCCATCGATGCCCGACCGGCACAACTGCGCGTGCTCAAGTGCCGTGGCGGCCTGGCCCGTTCGGCGCCGATTGCCTTTGCCGTGGGACATTGAGGTTGCCATGCGCTGGGTCTGCATTGTTTTCCCGCAATTGGCGCTGGACGCGGTACTGCGTCAGCGCGCCGATCCCGATGAACCCCTGGCGTTGCTGACCGGCCCGGCTCAGCGCCGGGTGCTGCAGGCCGTCAACGGTGCGGCGCGGGCGCTGGGTTTGCGTCCCGGGCAGTCCATGAGCGCGGCCCAGGCCTTGAGCAAAGGCTTTGTCACGGCCGAATACGACGCCGCTGAAATCGAACACTGGCAGCAGTTTCTCGCCGCCTGGGCCTATCGCTTCAGTTCCCAGGTCAGCGTGCATTACCCCCGGGCCCTGGTGTTCGAGATCGAATCCAGCCTCGGTCTGTTCGGCGCCTGGGCGCAATTCGAAGCGCTTCTGCGCCGTGAGCTCGGCGAACTGGGGTTTCGGCACCGCATCGTGGCCGCACCCAACCCGGTGGCGGCGCGGGTGTTGGCCAACGCCTATGACGGTCTGGTGGTTCCGGACGATCAAGCCTTGCAGCATCACCTGGGGCAAATGCCCGTCGACCGGATCGGCCTCGAAGCACCGGTCGCCACGGCCTTGTCGCGCATGGGCCTGCGCACCTTGAACCAGGTGCAGGCGCTGCCCCGGCATAGCCTGGCCCGGCGTTTCGAGGCCCAGGTGCTCAAGCATCTGGATGGCCTCTTGGGTTTGCGGCGGTTGGCGCTGGCGTTTTACCTGCCGCCGGACCGCTTCGATGTGCGCATCGAGCTCAATTTCGATGTGCAATCCCATCAGGCCTTGTTGTTTCCGTTGCGCCGGTTGACCGGCGACCTGTCGGCGTTCCTCTGCGGTCGCGACAGCGGCGTACAGCGTTTTGACCTGCATCTGGAGCACGCCGGGTTACCGGACACGCTCATCAAGGTCGGCCTGCTCAGCGCCGAGCGCGATCCGGCGATGCTCTTCGAACTGGCCCGGGGGCGACTGGAGCAAGTCCAGGTCGAGGCGCCGGTGCGCGGCTTTCGTCTGCGCGCCGAGGATTTGCCGACCTTCGTGCCCCAGCATCAGGAGCTTTTCGACGATCGCCCGCAGCAGTCCTTACCCTGGGAGCAACTGCGTGAACGCCTGCGTGCACGGCTGGGGGATGACGCGGTGCATGGCCTGCGCTTCCAGGCCGATCACCGCCCCGAGTGTGCGTGGCAGACCAGTGCCGATAGTCAGCCCTGCGCGGTGCCGGCCGCGGTGAAACGGCCGGGCTGGCTGCTGACTGAACCGCTGGCCGTGCATCAGGGCTCGGCGCGCATCCTCATGGGGCCGGAGCGTATCGAGTCCGGCTGGTGGGACGGCAACGACGTACGCCGTGACTATTACCTGATCGAAACCCGTGCCGGCCAACAGGGCTGGGCCTACCGGGCGGTCGGTGAGGACGGCCCGTTGTGGTTGCAGGGGTGGTTCGCATGAGCATCGACTATGCCGAACTGCATTGCCTGTCGAACTTCAGTTTCCAGCGCGGTGCTTCCAGTGCCCTCGAGCTGTTCCAGCGCGCGAAAAAGCTGGGTTATCAAGCCCTGGCGATCACCGACGAATGCACCCTGGCGGGCATCGTTCGCGCCTGGCAAGCGGCGAAGTCCTTGGAGTTGCCGCTGATCATCGGCAGCGAGATACGCATCGAGAACGGTCCGAAACTGGTGCTGCTGGTGGCGAACCTCGAGGGCTATCAGGCGCTGTGCCGATTGATCACCCGCGCCCGGCGTCGCACGCAGAAAGGCCAGTATCAGGTGTTGCGCGAAGACTTCAGCGAACCGTTGCCGGGATTGTTGGCGTTGTGGGTGCCGGACGCTGTCGATGCCTTTGCACAGGGCCGCTGGCTCAAGCAGGTCTTCGCCGAGCGCCTGTGGCTGGCCGTGCAGTTGCATCGCGGCCAGGACGATGCGCGGCGCCTGGACGATCTGCTGAACCTGGCCAGGGAGTTGCGTATTCCTGCAGTCGCTTGCGGCGATGTGCACATGCACGCTCGCGGCCGGCGCGCCTTGCAGGACACCATGACCGCGATCCGTCATCACCTGCCGGTGGCCGATGCCGGGTTGCGCCTGCACCCCAACGGCGAACGCCATCTGCGCAGCCTCGATGTGCTGCAGGCGCTGTACCCGCCAGCCTTGCTGGCAGAAACGTTGAACATCGCCCGGCGCTGCACCTTTGATCTTGGTCAGTTGCGTTACCAGTACCCCCGCGAACTGGTGCCGCAAGGGCACTCGGCCACCTCGTGGCTGCGTCATTTGACCGAGGAGGGCATCGAGTGGCGCTGGCCAAAAGGGCCGAAAAGCGAAGTGCTGGCGCAGATCGACAAGGAGCTGCAACTGATCGCGGAGCTGGGCTATGAAAGCTATTTCCTGACGGTCCACGACATCGTCCGCTTTGCCCGCCAGCAACAGATTCTTTGTCAGGGTCGTGGTTCTGCCGCCAACTCGGCGGTGTGTTTTGCCCTGGGCATCACCGAAATCGACCCGGATCGCACCACGTTGCTGTTCGAGCGCTTTCTGTCCAGGGAGCGTAACGAACCGCCGGACATCGACGTCGATTTCGAGCATGAACGTCGCGAGGAAGTCTTGCAGTACGTGTTCCAGCGTTATGGCCGGGCCCGCGCCGCGCTGACGGCAGTGGTCAGCACCTATCATGCGGCCGGTGCGGTACGGGATGTAGCCAAGGCACTGGGCTTGCCGCCGGACCAGATCAACGCCCTGGCCGATTGCTGCGGTCACTGGAGCGATGAGACACCGCCCGTGGAGCGTCTGCGCGAGGGCGGGTTCGACCCTGAAAGCCCGGTGCTGCGCCGGGTGTTGAGCCTGACGGGGCAACTGATCGGCTTCCCCCGGCATTTGTCCCAGCACCCCGGCGGTTTCGTGATTTCCGAGCAGCCGCTGGACAGTCTGGTGCCGGTGGAAAACGCCGCCATGGCCGAGCGCACCATCATCCAGTGGGACAAGGATGACCTCGATGCCGTGGGCCTGCTCAAGGTCGATATCCTGGCACTGGGCATGCTCAGCGCGATTCGCCGATGTTTCGATCTGCTGCGCCGACACCGGGGCCTGGACCTGAGTCTGGCGACCATCCCGTCCGAAGATGCGGCCACCTACGAAATGATCGGTCGGGCCGACACCATCGGCGTGTTCCAGATCGAGTCCCGGGCGCAGATGTCGATGCTGCCCAGGCTCAGGCCGAAGACGTTCTACGACCTGGTGATCGAGGTCGCCATCGTTCGGCCGGGGCCGATCCAGGGCGGCATGGTGCACCCGTACCTGCGGCGACGGAACAAGGAAGAACCGGAGGCCTATCCGTCGCCGGAACTGGAAGTGGTGCTCAAGCGCACCCTCGGCGTGCCGCTGTTTCAGGAACAGGTGATGCAGATCGCCATCGTCGCCGCCGACTACAGCCCCGGGGAGGCCGACCAGCTACGCCGCTCCATGGCCGCGTGGAAACGCCACGGCGGGCTCGAACCGCACAAGGAACGGCTGGCCGCCGGGATGAAGAAAAACGGCTACACCGCCGAGTTCGCCGCGCAGATCTTCGAGCAGATCAAGGGCTTTGGCAGCTACGGTTTTCCCGAGTCCCACGCGGCCAGTTTTGCTTTGCTGACCTACGCCAGTTGCTGGTTGAAATGCCACGAGCCGGCGGCCTTCGCCTGTGCGCTGATCAACAGCTGGCCGATGGGGTTCTACAGCCCGGACCAGATTCTGCAGGACGTCCGGCGTCATCATTTGCAGGTTCGCCCGGTGGACGTGCGCGCCAGTGACTGGGATTGCAGCCTGGAGCCGATCGCCGGTGCGCAACCGGCGATTCGCCTGGGCCTGCGCATGATCAAGGGCTTTCGCGAGGACGATGCCCGACGCATCGAGGCGGCACGCTCCCAAGGCGCGTTTGCCGACATCGCCGACCTGGGCGAGCGGGCGCGACTCGATGCCCGCGCCCAGGAGCAACTGGCCGATGCCGGTGCGCTGCGCGGGCTGGCCGGTGATCGCCATCGGGCGCGCTGGGAAGTGGCCGGGGTACAAAAGCAGCTGGGTTTGTTTGCCGGCCTGCAGAGCCAGGAGGAGGACGCGGTGGCGTTGCCCAAGCCCACCGTGGGCGAGGACCTGCAAGCCGATTACGCCAGTGTCGGCACCACCCTCGGGCCGCATCCGTTGGCCCTGTTGCGCGGTGAGTTGAAGGCGCGGCGCTGCCGCAGTTCGAAGCAATTGCTGGACGTCGAGCACGGGCGGCCGGTCAGCGTTGCCGGGCTGGTCACGGGCCGACAACGCCCGGCCACCGCCAGCGGCGTGACCTTCGTCACCCTTGAGGACGAGTTCGGCAACGTCAACGTGGTGGTGTGGCGCGACCTGGCCGAGCGACAGCGCCAGGTGTTGGTCGGCTCGCAGCTGCTCAAGGTCGATGGGCGCTGGGAGAAGGAGGGCGAGGTGCGGCATCTGATTGCCGGGCGCTTGAGTGATCTGAGTGCGTTGCTCGATGGCATCACTGTGCGCAGCCGGGATTTTCACTGACGCCAGCCGTTACCCATCCCCCTGTAGGAGCCGGCTTGCTCGCGAAGGCGGTGTGTCAGAAGACATTGATGTTGACTGTGCCACCGCTTTCGCGAGCAGGCTCGCTCCCACAAGGGATCTGCAGTGGCTCGCAAGAATCAGCTATACCTCTATGAAACGAATAGCGTCCAGAATGCTCGAAGCAAACGGGTGCAATTTACCGGGATAGAGCCAGCCGATGCAGTTTCTAGCGGATAGCCACGGGTGTGCCGGGTGGAACGGCGAAATGGCCGGGCGCATTCGTGCGTTCGACTGGAGCCAGACCGAACTTGGCCCACTCGACTCATGGTCCAAGAGCCTGAGCAGTGCGGTGCAGTTGATGCTTGCGTCGCCGCTGCCGATGGTGATGCTCTGGGGGCAGTCCGGGTACATGATTTACAATGACGCCTACTCGAAATTCGCCGGTGGGCGTCATCCCTATCTGCTGGGGTCCACGGTGGAGCTGGGCTGGCCCGAAGTCGCCGATTTCAATCGCCACGTGGTCGACATCTGCCTGGCGGGCGGCACCTTGTCCTATCGCAACAAAGAAATGGTGCTGCTGCGTGACGGGGTTCCGGAAGATGTCTGGATGGACCTCTACTACAGCCCGGTGGCTGACGATGACGGACGCCCGGCCGGGGTCATGTCCATGGTGGTGGAAACCACGGAGCGGGTGATATCCGAGCGTCGGCGACAAGTGGCTGAAGACGCTTATCGTGCGGATAACGAGCGGGTGCGCCTGGCATTGAATGCCGGTGCTTTGCTCGGTTCCTTTGTCTGGGACATCAAGACCAACGTGTTGTCGGGTGATGATCGATTCGCTCGCACGCTCTCTTATCCACCCGGGCATGACCTGAGCAACCTGTCACAGGAAATCGCCAATGGGCGGATCCATCCGGACGACCGCAGTTGGGTCCGGGAACGGGTCATGCTGTCGGTCGAGACGGGCGAACCCTACAACGTCGAATACCGGGTCCAGCGTCCCGACGGCAGTTACTTCTGGGTGCTCGCCAGCGGTTGTTGCGAATTCGATGAGCAGGGCGAGGCGTTTCGTTTCCCTGGTGTGCTGATCGATATTCACGAACGCAAGATCGCCGAAGAGTCCCTGCTCAAGTTCACCCGCAACCTGGAACAGCGGGTGGCTGATGAGGTCGAGGCGCGTCTGGCGGCAGAGGAGCAACTGCGCCAGTCACAGAAACTCGAAGCCATCGGTGGCCTCACCGGCGGTGTGGCCCACGACTTCAACAACCTGTTGCAAGTGATCGCCGGCAACCTGCACCTGCTCGCGCGGCATGAGCCGGGTAACACCAATGTACAGCGCCGGGTCGCGGCGTCGATTGCCGCCGTCGAGCGCGGTGCCAAGCTGTCCTCGCAACTGCTTGCATTCGCCCGTCGCCAACCGTTGTCGCCTGCGGTCTTCACACTGCGGCAGATTTTCGATGGCCTGGCGGAGTTGTTGCTGCGTGCCCTGGGTGAAACCCTTCAGGTGCACATGACGGCCCCCGAAGATTCGTGGAATGTGTTTGTCGATCGCAATCAACTGGAAAACGCCATTCTCAATCTGGCGATCAATGCCCGTGACGCCCTTGAAGGCGAGGGCAGAATTGACATTTGCGCGGAAAACATCGTCCTTGATCGCGAATTTTGCGCGGGAAAAGGCATTGCCGCCGGGGACTATGTGCGAGTGTCCGTAGCGGATACCGGAGTCGGCATGCCGCCGCAGGTGCTGGCCCAGGTGTTCGAGCCGTTCTTCACCACCAAGGCCGACGGTCAGGGCACCGGATTGGGCTTGAGCATGGTGTTTGGTTTCGTCAAACAGAGTGGCGGGCATATCGAGATCGCCAGCACCCCGGGGCAAGGGACTCGAGTGCAGTTGTACTTCCCGCGCACCTTGCGCGCGCCACCCAGTGAAACGCCGGGCCCTGATGTACCGCAACGGGGCGGGCACGAACGCATCCTGGTGGTCGAAGACAATGAGTCTGTGCGGGTGTCGGTGGTGGAGCTGTTGCGCGAAGAGGGCTATCAGATCCTCACGGCCACCAATGGTGACGTCGCCATGCAAATGTTGCTGGAAGGGTTGGCGGTGGACCTGATATTCACCGACGTGGTCATGCCCGGCCTGATCAAGAGTTCAGACCTGGCGGCCTGGGCGAAAGTGCAGGAACCACCGGTGGCCGTGCTGTTCACCTCGGGGCATACCCGCGACATCATCTCGCGCAATCACCAGCTCAGCCCCGACACCCACCTGCTGAGCAAACCCTACAATCCCGAAGCACTCAGGCAGATGGTGCGCACGGTGCTTAACGGCTGAAACCGGTGAAGGCGCGGGCGCAGGCTAAGGGTTTATCGCCTATGCGACAGGACGACGAACGGACACCGCTGGTCTGACAGGTGGTCGACAGAACAGGCTAACGGAGGCCATTCTGATAGTTGGTGAACGCAATAGATCGCGTCTCGCTGCCGATCAACAAACGGAGGTGTTCCATGCCGGTGCCCCATGACCTTTATCAGGATCTGAAACGCTCAAAGGAAGAAATCCAGCAGAAACGCACCAAGGATCCGTTACTGGATTCACTGCTTAACAAGTATTCCCAGGCGGATGCCGAAGTGGTGAAAGCAGAGGAGGCCAAGTCCAACGATGACACCGTAAGGAAACTCAAGGAGGCGCGTTTGAAGGTCAAGGACAAGATCGTCAGGCAACTTGGCTCGTCGTCCTGACCCACCAGCCTGCTACCAATGACCGGTGGCTGAACGGTTGGAACGGCAACCAGAACCGGCACCTCGAATGCTCGCAGACCAATGTCATGGCTCTCGACGAGGTGCCTCATGACCCAGCCCGAATACCCCGGAGAACAACCGGGTGGCTACGACCCTATATACCCACACATCCCGAACCGCTGAGCCCCGAACACACCACGGTCAATCCCGAGGAAGAGCCTGGTATTGATGAGTGACCGGGAGATGAAGGTGTCGACGTCGATTCAGAATGAACACCGTCCCCTGTAGGAGCGAGCCTGCTCGCGAAGAGGGCCTGACAGTCAATGTCGATGTTGAATGTGCTGACGTCTTCGCGAGCAGGCTCGCTCCCACAGTAGTTCTTCAGTGAATTCAGAAAAAGAGGCTGCTTATTGCAATGCCTTGCTCAAAGGCAACCGCACCATGTTCTGCGCTTTCAGCGAACCGAAATACAGCCAGTCTCCATACTCGCGTACCGTGGTGATGGGCGAGTAGTTGTCGCTGCTGCCGTCCTGCAGGTTGGCGATCACCTTGCCTTCAAGGTCCAGGCCCAGGGCAAACCCGCGTTTTTCCACGGGCCTGGGCAATACGGTCATGGCTCGCACGATCATCTTGCGCACGAACGGATGGGCCGCCGTGCCATCGAGCAAAGCGTTTCGGGGGGCATACAGCGCCACCCAGAACCGGTCGCGGCCATTGAACGACAGGTTGTCCGGCAGCCCCGGCAGGTTGTCGATGAACAGGTCATGGGTGCCGGCCTTGGGGCCGCTGAGCCAGTAACGGCTGATGCGGTAGGCGCCGGTTTCATTGACCAGTACATAAGCATCGTCCGGCCCCAGGGTCACGCCGTTGGCAAACTCCAGCTTATCCAGCACAACCGACGTTTTGCCGGTCTGGAAGTCGTAACGCAGCAGGCGACCGCCACCACCATGTTCGATTACGGCCTCACCGTCGTGGCCATAGCCAAAGCGGCTCGAAGCATCGCTGAAATAGGCGTAGTGACCGGGTTTGTCGATGGTCACATCGTCGGTAAAGCCGAAGGGAACGCCGTCGGCCTCTGTGCTCAAGGCCACCAGGCGCCCCTGGGCGTCGAGGGCCAACAAGCCTTTGACGGCATCGGCGATCACCAGCAGACCATTGGGATGACGGGCCAGACCCAATGGCCGGCCTCCGGTATCGGCCAGGACTTTGGTGGTCTTGCCGTCCAGGCTCGTGAGGATCAGACGACCGTCGTGCAGACCGGTAATGAGTGTGTCGTTTTCCAGCAACAAGGCTTCCGGCCCGTCGATGTCGGCGGCACCGACGCGTTCCACCCCCTTGAGCCGCTGATTGTCCGCGTAGATTCCGCTGGAGAGGGATGGCGCAAGTTGTGGAGCCCAGGCCACCGGTCGCACCTTGGTCGGCATCAGCAGCAGGAAGGCGCCGATGACGAAGATGATCAGTAACAGGCATTTGAAGGCTCTGCTCACGCGCTGACCCCTGTCGCCGTCAGGTATTTCGGCGCCATGTCGCGCAATGCCCGCATCGACGCCGCCGATTCCCGATCGATGCGCCGCTTGAGCAACAACCGGTTGGCAATCCGCATCGCCAGACCGCTGAATTGATACTCCAGGGTGCGGACGAAACGTGTGTCGTTGCCCTCGGCATCGCATTCATAGGTCACCACCAGCGACAGGCCATGATCCCCCTGTGCGCACGCACTCCAGCGCCGTCCGGGCAGGTACTCCGCCACCTCCCAGCGCAAGTGCCCGTCACGGCCACCAGCGCGGATGTCCTCTTCGAAACGTGCGCCGGCATGCAACGGGCCTTTCGGCCCATCGATATGCAGCGACGACGGATGCCATTGCGGCCAAAGGGTCACGGTGCTGGCGTAGGCCAGTACATCGATCGGGTTTCCGGCAATGACAATCTGATGCTGCATGCGGGTCATGGGCGTTCTCGTCGTGTTTAACGGCGCAGGTTCCGGCTCCCAATAGAGGGTGCCGAACAGGTAGTCCATCAGCGGGAAAACGATGTTGAAATTACGCTCCTGCATCAGTTCGCGGCGGTGATGCAGTTCGTGCAGCCGGCGCATCTGGCGGATCCACGGCAGTCGTGTGACCGGGTTGCGCGACGGCAGGTGCTCGCAGGCATGAAACACTTCATAAGCCAGGTAACCGAGGACAAGAAGGCCGCCGACCAATCCGGCGACGTTGGTATTGATGGGCTTGAGCAGCCACCAGAGGGGCAGGGCGACGGCGAAGGTGTGCAGCACGATCAGCCACGCCGGAAACAGGATCACCCGCCAGTCGCGGGCGCTGTCGTAGGTCATGTGACCGGGGGTGAAAAAGCTGTGGTGGTCGACGGCGTGACGGGCATAAAACAGCCGGGCGAAGGTCTTTTTATGATGCCCCAGGTGGCGATGCACCCTGTACACGCCGAGGTTGAACAACAGCAGCGTGACGGGCACCGCCAGCCATTCTGCTGGCCGCACCTGATGTACGTTGCTCCAGAAGACGCTGATCGCCAGTACCCCGAACACCAGGACAAACGCGCCGTGCAGCCAGGGATTGTAGAGCGGATGAATGTCGGCACGGTAACGGCTGCGGAATCCTTCGGTGGTCTGCCTCACTGCAATCACCTGTCGTTATTGCTGGATCTTTTCAGATTAGCCGGTCCCGGTGATTTGACGGCCGAACCTTGAGGCCACAACGGCCATGATCCGGTGCAAACCGGTCTCAAGTCAGCGGGTCCCAGCGTTGCGACCAGTCTTCGTCGGAATCGATAACCTTGCGCAGCAGGTCGAAGGCGCGTTGCAGTGTCGGCGAGTCACGATCGCGCGAATAGACCAGATAGGTCGGGTAGTTGAATTCCGGCGCCTTGGGCACCCGTTCCAGGGCGCCACTATCCAGATAACTCTGCACGACGCGGGTGCGGAAGTAGCCGCTGCCGCCGTTTTCGAGAAGGTACTGCAGGCCCAGCGGGCCAAGATTGAAACTCAGCGCAGCCTTGGCTTTTTCCGGCAGGGCGGCGTCGTGCTGGCGCCGGAAGTCAGCGCCCCAATCGATGTACACATAAGGATCTGGCTTGCCGGCAAGGCGCACGAGAATCAGCTTTTCTTCGAGAATCTGCTCGACCTGTAAACGCGGCCAATACTCGGGCTGATACACCAGCGCGGCATCCAGAACGCCCAACTCCAGTTGATGCAGCAGGTTTTCACCGTCACGGATTTCCATGCGCAAGGCGTGGCTGGGGATGTTTTTACGGATTTCGCCGGCCCAACCGAGCATCAGCGGGTTACACAGACTCACTTCGCCGCCGATGTGCAGCACATCGCGATAACCCTCGGGTAATGGCAGATCACGCCGCGCGGCTTCCCAGGTTTGCACCAGTTGATTGGCGTACACCACGAAGGCTTCACCGTTGGGCGTCAGGCGGGCTCCGGCGCGGTTGCGCACGAACAGGGTACTGCCCAGTTGGCTTTCAAGTTTCTGCACCCGCGCGGTGATCGCGGTCTGGGTGACATGGAGCTTCTCGGCAGCTGCGGCCAGGCTGCCGTGGCGAACGATTTCGAGGAAGGTGCGGGCGAGGTCGATGTCCATGGGGCGGCCGGTGTGGAAAGTGCCGACATTGTAAGAGCAGGTACCTCACTGGCACCACTCATACCCTGTGGCGACCCGCCAAGCCCCCTCGCCACAGAGTTCATCTAATGGCCAGCAAAAACGACGAATCCCGCCACTAAGGGCGGGATTCGTTTGCGACCTTGCACGCTCCCGAAGCCCGGGAGCCAGGTGCTTACGACGGGAACAGCTCGGACAGTTTCATCGCCAGCATCATGTCGCCTTCAGCGCGCAGTTTGCCGCCCATGAACGCTTGCATGCCGTCAGTCGAACCGTCGACGATGCCTTTCAGGGTTTCGCCGTCCATCACCAGGGTCACCTGGGCGTCCGGGTTCTCGCCTTCCTGCAGCTCGCAGGTCTGGTCCTTGACGATCAGCGAGAAGTTCTTGGTGTCGTCGATGCGGAAACCGAAGACCAGGTCCAGACCGGCAGCAGCGGCTGGGTTGAACTTGGCTTTCATTGCTTGTACGGCATCAGCTACGGAGGTCATGGTTCGATCCTTTCTTGGGTAATAAGAGCTGGGTGATTACAGCCAGGGTCACAATAGTCCGGACTCAGCGAAACGTGATGAGTTCCGGGGCCTTCAACAGTTGCAGGTGCGCATGAGCGTTGAAGGAAGCCAGGGCCACCTCGCGACCGCGAAACTTAAGCTGGTTGAGCGAGGTGTTGACGATTTGCCAGTTCAATTCAAAGGCCTGCCGGGCAGGCATTTGCGTAATCAGATGGAGCAGGGCAGTGATGGTGCCGCCGGACGTGAACACGGCGATTTTCTGGGTGTTGTCGGCCTGGTCGAGGATGCGGTGCAAGCCTGCCTGGACCCGCTCGACAAAGCCCAGCCAGCTTTCCAGGCCCGGTGTATCGTAGGTGCCGGCCAGCCAGCGTTCGATGATCAGGGCGAAGATACGCTGGAACTCACCACGGTTTTGCGCGGCGTTGCGCAGGATGTTCAGGGCTTCGGGTTCGTCCGGCAGCATGGCCGGCAACAGCGCGCGGATCACCGCATCGGCGTCGAACTCGTTGAAGGCGGAATCGGTTTCCAGGAGCGGCACCGGCAGGCCTACCGCGGCGAACTGTTCCAGCGCGCTGTTGGCCGTGTGCTGCTGGCGGCGCAGGTCGCCCGCCAGGCAACGGTCGAAGCCGATGCCGAGTTCGGCCAGGTGCCGGCCAAGGATTTCAGCCTGTCGAATGCCGGTCGGCGACAGGACGTCGTAGTCGTCCGCACCAAAAGAGGCCTGGCCATGTCGAATCAGATAGATGCTGCCCACGTCCGCGTCATCCCGGTGCGCTGAAGGTTTGGCGAGGTTATGAGGATGGCGGTGCACTGTCAATGAAAAAACATACGCTTGTTTGAAATGCCCGTTACAGGCCTGTTGCCAGAGGTTTCACGGCTGGTCGCAAGGGCGGCGCATGGGTATGCTGGTGGTATCCCGCGCGCTTGCATGCCGCGCAACGTTTAAGGAGTCCCTGTGGAGTTTTTTTCCGAGTACGCCGTTTTCCTGGCCAAGACCGTGACCCTGGTGATCGCCATTCTGGTGGTCCTGGCCAGTTTTGCGGCCTTGCGCAGCAAAGGTCGACGCAAATCCGCCGGCCAGTTGCAGGTCAGCAAGCTCAATGATTTCTACAAAGGGCTGCGCGAGCGACTGGAGCAAACCTTGCTCGACAAGGATCAGCTCAAGGCCCTGCGCAAGACGCAGGCTAAAAACGACAAGAAACAGAAGAAAAAAACCGAAGCCAAACCCCGGGTGTTCGTGCTGGATTTCAACGGCGATATCAAGGCTTCGGCCACCGAAAGCCTGCGCCACGAAATCACGGCCTTGCTGACCCTCGCCACACCGAAGGACGAAGTGGTGCTGCGCCTGGAAAGCGGCGGCGGCATGGTTCACAGCTACGGCCTGGCTTCTTCGCAACTGGCGCGCATCCGCGAAGCCGGCGTGCCCTTGACCGTGTGCATCGACAAGGTCGCGGCCAGTGGCGGCTACATGATGGCGTGCATCGGCCAGAAGATCATCAGTGCACCCTTCGCGATCCTCGGCTCGATTGGCGTGGTGGCGCAGTTGCCCAACGTCAATCGCCTGCTGAAAAAGCACGACATCGATTTCGAAGTGCTGACCGCCGGTGAATACAAGCGCACCCTGACCGTGTTTGGTGAAAACACCGAGAAGGGGCGGGAGAAGTTCCTGCAGGATCTGGACATCACCCATCAACTGTTCAAGAACTTCGTGTCGCGCTATCGCCCGCAGCTGGCAATCGATGAAGTGGCCACCGGCGAAATCTGGCTCGGCGTCGCAGCGCTGGAAAAGCACCTGGTCGACGAACTCAAGACCAGCGATGAATACCTCGCCGAGCGCGCCAGGCAGTCCGAGCTCTATCACTTGCATTACACCGAACGCAAAAGCCTGCCAGAGCGCATTGGCATGGCCGCGAGCGGCTCGGTCGATCGCGTGCTGCTGAGCTGGTGGAGCCGCTTGACCGAGCAACGCTTCTGGTAAGTCTTTAGCGGGCGTCTGCAAAAAAAATCAAACCGCGGACTTTCCGCGGTTTTTTTTCGCCCGGAATTTCAGATTTGTCATTTTCCCGTGGCCGCCGCGAAACGTCCTAACTGATCAGCCGACCCTTCCGACTTACGCTTGAGTCGTCGCTGGTTATTCTGGTGATTCACAATAGTTTGCAATGGAATGCACATGAATGATCACGCCCATGGCGATGCCCCTACACCCAATGTCCTGATGCGCAACGAGCTGAAGGCCGCGGTGGAGACCGCACTACCGCAAACTCCCGCTCAGTTTGGCGAGCGCTTGATCAAGGAAAAGTGGGGCGCCGACATTGATCCGCAGACAGCCCTGCTGGTGACACTTGACTATAACTACCATGGGCATCCTCCAGAGAACGGTATCCATCAGGGGCAGGTGGGGAGTTCCCGCACCCTGATCCAGGCCCTGCTTGGCAATTTTCAGACGGTGGGCGACGGGCGCTTCGGCGAAACGGTGTTTGGTCTGTACACACCGCCCGACATCGGGCCGTCGGTGCGCATTGTCGAGAAGGTCGATGAGTTCGCTTATGTGGGCAGCGGCAACCACGACACCTATGAAGGCATTTACCGCACAACGGTTCCGCAATCCTATGGTCCGCACACGCAAATCAATCTACGGCCTGCCGATTTCAAGCAGTGGGTCTGGGGGTTGTTTCTTTCTGATCGATACCGGGCTTATCTCGATCAGGCCTGGCCGTCGAACGCGGTCATCACGGCTCCCGGTCCTTATGCCCTGAGGACATCGGTCAAGACCGCTTTTGTCATGGCGGCCCGCCTGCAATATCAAGAACGGTGCCTGTCGCGAAAGGGGCTGGAACTTGCCATGCAAGCCGCTGGGTTGTCCGCCACGCAGACCTGGGAAGCGTTGACGATCCAGCAATTGCAAGCGCCGACAAAATTGCCCCCGGGTGTCGAGGCGAGTCGGTTGAAACTGTACCGTTATACAGCGACGGATATCTGGTGCTTTCAAGAGCGGTCAGGCTCCAGGGTGTTGCTGTACATCCCCGGCAATTCTTCGCCATTGCACGAATTCACCGACAGTCGGCAGTTGCGCCAATGGATCGTGACTCAGGGCGGGAGCGCCGATACGAAACATGCGTTGGCGGCTCACTTCACCGAAGAGGATCGCGAGGACGGCACCTTTCATGCGGGTGTACTGACCGCGCTGGAGGGCATGGCGATTTATCCAAAAGTACATAGGCTGACGAAGAATGCCGGGTTCTTCAACAATGATGGCTATTGGGATCCGGGCGACTACATCGAGTTTGATCGGTCTCCCAGCGCAACCGACCCTTTTGCGCAGTTGGTGAGTTCCATGAAGCAGGCTGCCCGGGACAGCATCAAGACCATCCGCGACGATGCTCAGGTCAACCGTGACAATCTGAGTGCTTTCGTCGAACCGATCGTGCAATGGATCAACCGGTTCGGACCACTGGCGTTGTTTGTGCCTGGAGGTGAGGGATTGTTGGTGCTGGCCGGGCTTATTGATGCCGGTTACGGTCTGGATGAGGCCGTCGAGGGGCCAACAGCCCGTGAGCGTTCCGAAGGCGTGACGCGAACGGTGTTCGGCTTGCTCAATGCATTGCCGCTGGTCGGGGCTGTCGCTTCGTTAGAACGCGAAGGCGCCGAGGTCGCCGCGCTGACCAGGACCGGGCACGAGACTGGCGAGCCCAATGTGCAACCCGGCGACAGACCGGCGGGTGATCCGTCCGCTCATATCGCTGCCCCGGAACCGCTCACGCGGATACCGAGCCGTCTGAGCCTGCTGCGAGGGATAGGCGCCCCGGTGGACGCTTTCAGCGATGAAGTCCTGCTGCAGATCGGCAAGGTCAGCGACGTCGATGAAGACATGCTGCGGATGATCCAGGCCGGTCGTCGACCTACTCCCGTGTTGGCCGACACCATCAGTCGGTTCAGGATCGATCAGGAAGTCGTGCAAGTCATCGATAAAACCCAGGCTGATGCGGCATCTGCGGTCGAAGCCAGGCGAGTGGAGTTGTTCAACAGTCGTTATCAGGCACTGCAAAATACGGATCATGAATGGGTCCGATTGTTTCAACAGCAATATCCCGGCCTGCCGAAAAGTGCGGTAGAGCAGATGCTCGATCGCTATGGAGTAGAACTGACGGCGACGCCGGATGCGCTCCAGGCCAGGGAAGTATTCAGGCAGTTGGATAGTAAAGCCCGTCAGTACCAGCGGCATGTGCGCCTCACCCGTGCTTACGAAGGCCTTTATCTGCGGTCGGTGGCCCATTCCGATTCGGACATGCTGGCTTTGCACTCACTGAGGAACCTGCCTGGATGGCCGAAAAACCTGCGAATCGAGGTGCTCGACGGCTCGCCGCAAGGCCGGGTACTGGATCGTTGCGGTTCCCTCGACGCCGCTTATTGTCGACGCTTGATCAAAGTCGGCAACCATTATCAATACTTCGACATACCCACCCAAACCCTCTTGCATACAGATTTTTACGGGGCTGTCATCGGTGCATTGTCCGAGGACGAGCGTGCGGCGCTGCAGTTGCTGTCGCTGAACCCGGCCAGCGAACTGAGGCTCAATCTTCGTGACCGTGCGCTATCACGCGCCGAGTTCGGCCTGGGTCTGGGCAGAATGGACGGCGGGCTACCCTTCGAAATGCAAGGCTTGAGGGGCGGCGGCTTCCCGACGACCCCGCAGGCCGCAGCGCTGACCCACGAAATGCTGAGGCTGCAAGTCAGGGACCTCTATCCTGACTTCGGCAACGCGCAGGCCGATGAATGGCTGCAACAGGCCGGAGAAAGCGTTCAGTCGCAGCTCGATGGATTGAAGCAACAATTTGAACAATTGAGTACGGATCTGACGGGGTGGATCGACCAGGCCCTGCAGGATCTCGATGACATGGACATCGACTTTCTGGCTGCTGACGACGACGCCGCCGCGGGCATGAATCATGCGCAAATCGCGGAGCATAACGTCGCGCTGCTGCAGCACACGATGGAGTACGAGCGCGAGACCCGGATGGAACTGGCTGACGAGTTGGTGTCAATCTGGCGAAAGTGCCCGCCGCAGGCCAATCGTCTGTATTCCGGGGAGACGTTAACGGGATACAAACTGGATCTGAACTTCGAGGACTATCACCGCTTGCCGGTCATGAGCGTCAGGTTCAACGAGGTGGTCGAACTGTCGATGCGCGGATTCCATCTGATCGAACGTGAGAGTTTGAACGGCTTCCTCGAATCGTTCCCCAATCTGCGCGTCTTGAATCTGGAAAGAGTCGATCTGCGGCTGCCTGATGCAACAGGGGAGCTGGAGGGCGGTGTTCTGCCGCCGGCGATTGCGCGAATGCGCCATCTCACGACGCTGAATCTGAACGCCACATTTCTGCAATTCAGGGAGAACACGGCGTCGCAACTGTGTGACCTGGTCAACTTGCAATCACTGGATTTAAGTGGAAACCCCTTGGGGGTTGCGCCGGTGTTGCTAGGGATGAACGAACTGCGTCAGGTGAACTTGAGGCGCACAGGGATCGGCACATGCCCGATCGGAATTCGGGACGAGCCCTACCTGATGACGCTGGACCTGAGCGATAACCGAATCACCCGGGTTCCGCCAGCGGTGCTGAGCCAGGCCGTCGCACGGGATCGGGTGAGGCTCTGGGGTAACCCGCTGACGGACGAGGACACGTTGCGGCGCTTGGTCGATCATCGGCAGCGCACCGGGATCAACCTGTGGTTGAGTACGCCGGGAGCCGGCTATGGCAATCCGGATGCGTGGTTGCGGGAGGGTGACGAAGCACTGCGGCAAGCCAGGCGAACGATTTGGCAGCAATTGGCGGTCCAACCGTCAGGCGATCGTTTACTGAGGGTCATCGACGGGCTCAGCCTGACGGCGGAGTTTCAGGTCGATTATCTGGTATTGCAAGCGAGAGTCTGGCGATTGTTGAGCGAGGCGCAGGCGTCGGACGAGTTGTGGGGCTGGCTGAACCGGTTTGTCGAAGGCGCAGCGATCGATGCTGAAAATCCGCTGGGAATTTTCACCGCGCTGGAAGATCGGGCCAGGCTTTACCGCGATTGGGTAACGATGGGGCGGCCGTTTCCGGTGATCACCGAACAGGCCTAGAAGATGGCCTTGAACCCCGTAAAGGGTTCAAGGCCTGCACATCAACGGCGACGGAACAGCGGCAACGGTTCGTCGGTAGCGGCCTGGTAGGTCACCGAGAAGTCCTTGAGACCTTCAAGGGCTTCGTGCGGGTCTTTGTCGGCGCGAATGGCAAACGCGTCGAAACCACAGCGATGCATGTAGAACAACTGGTCACGCAGTACGTCGCCAATGGCCCGCAACTCGCCCTTGAAACCGTAACGGTCACGCAGCAGGCGGGCGTTGGAGTAGTTGCGGCCATCGGTGAAGGCCGGGAAGTTCAGGGCGATGACCTGGAACTGCGCCACGTCGTCACCGATTTCCTCGGCTTCTTCATCGGCGTCCAGCCAGATGCCCAGACCGCCGTCGCGGGCCAGGAGCATGCGGCTGTGTTCGCGCCACAGCTGCAACGGAACGATGTAGTCGTCGCAGTTGGTGATTTCGTCGATGTTGAAGTCCTTGGGCAGCAGGTGCCAGGTCTCGTCGACGACCTCGTTGTTCTTAATGATTCGCTGCATAGACACGCTCCTTGAAGAGGTCGATACCAATACGCTGATAGGTGTCGATGAAGCGTTCGTCTTCGGTACGTTGTTCGATGTACACGTCGATCAGCTTTTCGATCACGTCAGGCATGGCTTCCTGGGCAAAGGACGGGCCGAGGATCTTGCCCAGGCTGGCGTCACGGCTGGCGCTGCCGCCGAGGGAAACCTGATAGAACTCTTCGCCTTTCTTGTCCACCCCCAGGATGCCGATGTGGCCGACGTGGTGGTGACCACAGGCGTTCATGCAACCGGAGATGTTCAGGTCCAGTTCGCCGATGTCGAACAGGTAGTCCAGGTCGTCGAAACGGCGCTGGATCGATTCGGCGATCGGGATCGACTTGGCGTTGGCCAGGGAGCAGAAATCGCCGCCCGGGCAGCAGATGATGTCGGTCAGCAAACCGATGTTCGGCGTGGCGAAACCTTGCTCGCGCAATTCGCCCCACAGGGTGAACAACTGGCTCTGCTCGACATCGGCCAAAATGATGTTCTGCTCGTGGGAGGTACGCAGCTGACCGAAGCTGTAACGGTCGGCCAGGTCGGCCACGGCGTCGAGCTGTTTGTCGGTGATGTCGCCCGGCGCAACGCCGGTAGGCTTCAGGGACAAGGTCACGGCTACATAGCCCGGCTTCTTGTGGGCCAGGGTGTTGCGCACGCGCCAGCGGGCGAAGCCCGGGTGCTGCTGGTCGAGTTCGGCCAGGGCGGCGGTCTGGTTGTCCAGTGCCTTGTAGTCCGGGTCGACGAAGTGTTTTGCGACGCGCTGGACTTCGGCTTCGGTCAACGTGGTCTGGCCACCGCGCAGGTGTTCCATTTCCGCATCGACTTTTTGCGCAAAGACTTCAGGTGTCAGCGCTTTCACCAGAATCTTGATCCGCGCCTTGTACTTGTTGTCGCGACGGCCATAGCGGTTGTAGACCCGCAGGATGGCGTCGAGGTAGCTCAACAGGTCTTGCCACGGCAGGAATTCATTGATGAACGCGCCCACCACCGGCGTACGGCCCAGGCCACCGCCGACCAGCACGCGGAAACCCAGTTCGCCAGCGGCGTTGTGCACCGGCTCAAGGCCGATGTCATGGACTTCGATGGCGGCACGGTCGGAAGTCGAACCGTTGACGGCAATCTTGAATTTGCGCGGCAGATAGGCGAATTCCGGGTGGAACGTGGTCCACTGGCGCACGATCTCGCACCATGGGCGCGGATCGATCAGTTCGTCGGCGGCGACACCGGCAAACTGGTCGGTGGTGACGTTGCGCAGGCAGTTGCCGCTGGTCTGGATCGCGTGCATCTGCACGGTGGCCAGTTCAGCCAGGATGTCCGGAATGTCTTCCACGGCTGGCCAGTTGAACTGCACGTTCTGCCGGGTACTGATGTGGGCATAGCCCTTGTCGTAGTCGCGGGCAATCTTGGCCATCATTCGCACTTGGCGCGAAGTCAGTTGGCCGTAAGGCACGGCGACTCGCAACATCGGCGCGAAGCGCTGGATATAAAGGCCATTTTGCAGGCGCAGGGGGCGGAATTCTTCTTCGCTCAGCTCGCCTGCCAGATAGCGTCGGGTCTGATCACGGAACTGCTTGACGCGGTCCTCGATGATCCGCTGATCGTATTCGTCGTATACGTACATATAAGTCCTGTTCTCAGGCTTGGGCCGGTCGGAAACAGCGGCGTATTTTGGCTTGCTGGCGTCCGATGAAACCTCGGCAATTCTGCGCGCACGGCCGCGCACTCCATTAGGAGCCGGGGCAAGATAACAGTTTGCAGTTATGCGTAAAAGTGATGTTTGAGCATATGTAAAGAACCAAATCGACTAATGAGAATCGTTGTTGCAAAGCCCCTGTTTGTGGTGCGGGCAATCGTCGTCTTTACTCTGCTCGAGTCTTTATGCAATCACCGATAAAACCGACAAGAGGCGATGCAATGAGCAACCCGACCAAAGCACGGAAAAGCGATAGCACCGTTGATGCCTGGGCCATTTTGTTCCTGATCATTCTGGTCGTGGGGACGGCTGTTTTCTGGGTCAGCCATCAGTAAACGGCCCCGTCCGGGCCCGGTTCCGACGACTGTCTGACAAAAACCGGAAAAATCGCCGTTTTACGGAGGTTCGCTGGCTATAATGCGCGGCGAATTTCCGGGGGCTCGGACGATCAATGTTGAAGTTCTTCTGTGGTGCAGTGCTGGCGCTGGGTATGGTCTGGGGGCAGTGTGTCCTGGCGGCGTCCGTATTGTTCCTCAATCCAGGGACCACCCAGGAGACGTTCTGGGTCAGTTACTCGCAATTCATGCAGGCCGCGGCCAAGGACCTGGGCATGGATTTGCGCATCCAGTATTCCGAGCGAAACGCTGAAACCACACTCAAGCAGGCCCGCGAAGCCCTGCAAGGGTCGAATCGACCGGACTATCTGGTGTTCGTCAACGAACTTTACGTTGCGCCCGAAATCCTGCGTCTGGCTCAAGGCAGCGGTGTGAAGCTGTTTTTGGTCAACAACGGCTTGACCGCAGACCAGATGCGCCTGCTCAACGCTCAGCCGGACAAGTACTCCGACTGGTTGGGCAGCCTGGTGCCCAACAATGAGGAGGGCGGCTACTTGATGCTCAAGCAACTGATTCGCCTGCATCGCCCGGTCGCGCCCGGTCAGGTTATCGACCTGGTGGCCTTTTCCGGCCTGAAGATCACGCCAGCTGCGCAACAGCGTGAGAAGGGCATGATGCGGGCATTGGCCGAACACCCTGAAGTGCGGTTGCGCCAGTTGGTCTATGGCAGCTGGACCCGCGAGCGCGCCTATGAACAGGCCCGGTTATTGTTCAAGCGTTATCCGCAAACGTCGCTGGTCTGGTCGGCCAACGATGAAATGGCCTTTGGCGCCATGCAGGCTTATGCCGAAACCGGAGGCCAGCCCGGCAAGGACGTGCTGTTCAGCGCCATCAACAATTCACCGGCCGCGTTACAGGCGCTGCTGGATGGGCGGTTGAGTGTGCTGTTGGGCGGGCACTTCACTCTGGGTGGTTGGGCGCTGGTGCAGCTGCATGACTACGACCAGGGGGTGGATGTCAGCCAGTACGGTGGGCGCGACCGGCAGATTCCGTTGTTGCAGCTGATCGATCACGCACAAGCCAAGCGATTGCTGGCGTTGAGCACCACTCAGGATTACGGTGTGGATTTCCAGAAACTCTCGGCCAAGGGGCGGCCGACGTCCTGGCGCTACCCGTTCAGCCTGCAAGCCCTGATGCACTGAGTCGGTTCAGATACCCGCCAGGTGCACCACCAGTTTGACGATGCCAAACAGTGTCAACGCGAACACTGCCGTGAACAGAATCCCCAGAATCACGAAATGACTCGGCTTACCGTGAGTGAAGTCGCGCGCCCGGTTTTTCCCGCTCTGTACCCCGAACGCGGCAGCCAGCACGCTGTGCAGCATCTGCCAGAAGGTTGGTGGTTTGTTGTTGTCGACTGGATCGTCCATAAATCCCTCGTCACGCGTGTGTGAGAAGTAAGCATAGACAATACACCCGAAACCTGTGGGAGCGTGGCTTGCCCGCGATGGACGCGCCGCGGTCTCACAGGGAAAACGCGTCATCGTTCATCGCGGGCAAGCCACGCTCCCACAGGGGGTGGGGGTTAGTTGTCGTAACCCAGGTTCGGCGCCAACCAACGCTCGGTCACGCTCAACTCCTGACCTTTACGTGAGGTGTAACTCTGCACCTGATCCTTGTCGATCTTGCCCACGGCGAAATATTGCGCCTGCGGGTGAGCGAAGTACCAGCCGCTGACCGCTGCCGCCGGGAACATGGCGTAGTGCTCGGTGAGGAACACGCCGCTGCGGCCTGCGCGCATTTCCTGGGCTTCTGGATCGAGCAGGGCGAACAGTTGGGCTTTCTCTGTGTGATCCGGGCAGGCCGGGTAGCCCGGAGCCGGGCGGATGCCGGTGTATTGCTCTTTGATCAGCGCCTCGTTGTCCAGCGTCTCGTCCTTGGCGTAACCCCAGTAGTCTTTACGCACCTGCTGGTGCAGCCACTCGGCACAGGCCTCGGCGAGACGGTCCGCCAAGGCCTTGACCATGATCGAGTTGTAATCGTCGCCCGCATCCTGATAGGCCTTGGCCACTTCTTCGGCGCCGATCCCGGCGGTGGTGATGAAACCACCCACGTAGTCAGTCACTTCACTGTCTTTGGGCGCAACGAAGTCGGCCAGGGAGAAGTTCGGCTTGCCGTCGGTCTTGATGATCTGTTGACGCAAGTGGTGCAGCTTGGCCATTGGCTTGCCGTCATCGCCATAGAGCTCGATGTCGTCGTCATGCACCTGGTTGGCCGGCCAGAAGCCAAACACCGCGCGGGCGCTGATCAGTTTCTCGTCGATCAGTTTGCTGAGCATTTCCCTGGCATCTTTGTACAGCGAGGTGGCGGCTTCACCAACCACTTCGTCCTGGAGGATGCGCGGGAACTTGCCGGCCAGGTCCCAGGATATGAAAAACGGCGTCCAGTCGATGTATTCGGCCAGAACGTTGAGGTCGATGTTGTCCAGCACCCGCGTACCGGTGAAGGTCGGTTTGACCGGCGTGTAGCTCGCCCAGTCGAATTGCGGCTTCTTGGCGATGGCTGCGCCGTAGCTCAGGCGTTCGGTGCGGGCACTGCGGTTGGCAGTGCGCTCGCGAACCTCGACGTAGTCCTGGCGGGTTTTCTCGACGAAACCGGCCTTGAGTTCCTTGGACAGCAACTGCGTCGCCACGCCCACGGCGCGGGAGGCGTCGGTGACGTAGATCACCGCGTCATTGCTGTACTTGGGTTCGATCTTCACCGCCGTGTGCGCCTTGGAGGTGGTCGCGCCACCGATCATCAACGGCAGGTGGAAGTCCTGACGCTGCATTTCGCGGGCGACGTGGACCATTTCATCCAGCGACGGGGTGATCAGGCCGGACAGGCCGATGATGTCGCATTTCTGTTCCTTGGCCACCTGCAGGATTTTTTCCGCCGGCACCATCACGCCGAGGTCGACGATGTCATAACCGTTACAGCCCAGCACCACACCAACGATGTTCTTGCCGATGTCGTGCACGTCGCCTTTCACGGTGGCCATCAGGATCTTGCCCTTGGCTTCCGGCTTGTCGCCTTTTTCCAGTTCGATGAACGGGATCAGATGGGCCACGGCCTGCTTCATCACCCGAGCGGATTTCACCACTTGCGGCAGGAACATTTTGCCGGCGCCGAACAGGTCGCCGACGATGTTCATGCCGGCCATCAACGGGCCTTCGATCACTTCGATCGGGCGCCTGAAGGACAGGCGTGATTCTTCGGTGTCTTCGACGATGTGGGTGGTGATGCCTTTGACCAGCGCATGCTCCAGGCGCTTGTTGACGTCCCAGTTGCGCCACTCTTCGGTCTCGGCTTCCTTGACGCTGCCGTCACCCTTGTACTTGTCGGCGATGGCGAGGAGGGCGTCGGTGCCTTCCGGGGTGCGGTTGAGGATCACGTCTTCGACGGCGTCGCGCAGCTCCACCGGAATCTGGTCGTAGATTTCCAGTTGGCCGGCGTTGACGATGCCCATGGTCAGGCCGTTACGGATCGCATACAGCAGGAACACCGAGTGAATCGCCTCGCGCACCGGGTTGTTGCCACGGAACGAGAACGACACGTTGGACACGCCGCCGGAGGTCAGGGCGTACGGCAGTTCGTCGCGGATGTAGGCACAGGCGTTGATGAAGTCCACAGCATAGTTGTTGTGTTCTTCGATACCGGTGGCCACGGCGAAGATGTTCGGGTCGAAGATGATGTCTTCCGGCGGGAAGCCCACTTCGTTGACCAGAATGTCGTAGGAGCGTTTGCAGATTTCCTTCTTGCGCGCTTCGGTGTCGGCCTGGCCGGCTTCGTCGAAGGCCATTACCACCACCGCGGCGCCGTAGCGCTTGCACAGCTTGGCGTGGTGAATGAACTGCTCGACGCCTTCCTTCATGCTGATCGAGTTGACGATGCCCTTGCCCTGGATGCACTTGAGGCCGGCTTCGATCACTTCCCACTTGGAGGAGTCGATCATGATCGGGACGCGGGAGATGTCCGGTTCGCCGGCAATCAGATTGAGGAAGGTCACCATGGCCTTCTTCGAATCGAGCATGCCTTCGTCCATGTTGATGTCGATCACCTGGGCGCCGGCTTCGACCTGTTGCAGGGCGACTTCCAGAGCTTCGGTGTAGTTGTCTTCGCGGATCAGGCGTGCGAACTTGGCGGAGCCGGTGATGTTGGTGCGCTCGCCGACGTTGACGAACAGCGAACTGCGATCGATGGTGAACGGCTCAAGGCCCGAAAGGCGGCACGCCTTGGGAATGTCCGGAATCTCACGCGGCGCATAACCGGCCACGGCCTTGGCGATGGCTTCGATGTGGCCCGGCGTGGTGCCGCAGCAACCACCGACGATGTTGAGGAAGCCGCTTTGGGCGAATTCTTCGATGACCTTGGCGGTTTCCGATGGCAGTTCGTCGTACTCGCCGAATTCGTTCGGCAGGCCGGCGTTCGGGTGCGCGGAAACGTGGGTGTTGGCCTTGTTCGACAGCTCTTCGAGGTACGGGCGCAATTCGCGGGCGCCGAGGGCACAGTTCAGGCCAACGGAAATCGGCTTGGCGTGGGCCACGGAGTTCCAGAACGCTTCGGTGGTCTGGCCGGACAGGGTGCGACCCGAGGCGTCGGTGATGGTGCCGGAAATCATGATCGGCAGCTCGACGCCCAGTTCTTCGAACACGCCTTGTACGGCGAAGATCGCAGCCTTGGCGTTCAGAGTGTCGAAAATGGTTTCGATCAGGATCAGGTCGGCGCCGCCTTCGATGAGGCCCTTGGTGGATTCGGTGTAGTTTTCCACCAGTTCATCGAAGGTCACGTTGCGGTAGCCGGGGTTGTTCACATCCGGGGACAACGAGCAGGTGCGACTTGTAGGGCCGAGCACGCCGGCGACGAAGCGTGGCTTGTCCGGGGTTTCCAGGGTCTTGGCGTCGGCGACCTTGCGCGCCAGACGTGCGCCCTCTACGTTTAACTCATACGCCAGGCCTTGCATGCCATAGTCAGCCAGGGAGATCTGGGTGGCGTTGAAAGTGTTGGTTTCCAGAATGTCGGCGCCGGCGTCCAGGTAGGCTTTTTCAATGCCGCCAATCACGTCCGGGCGAGTCAGTACCAGCAGATCGTTGTTGCCTTTGACATCGCTTGGCCAGTCAGCGAAGCGTTTGCCACGGTAATCCTGCTCCTCGAGCTTGTAGCTCTGGATCATCGTGCCCATACCGCCATCGAGAATCAGGATGCGCTCTTTGAGGGCGTGCTTGAGAGCTTGAAGGCGAACGCTGCGATCGGACATTTGGACTACTCGGTAAGACCATGACGAAGGGCCGGGATGATAGCAAACCTGTGTGCTTTTGGAGCATGACTCGGTTTTGCATGAATATCGTTCATGTTGGTAAGGATGACAGAGACCGGTAGAATCGCGGCGTTTTTTCAGGATTCAGGACCAGGGACATGTCGTATCGCTTCGTCATCGGTACATTGCTGTTGTTTTCAAGCTGGGGCGCTGTGGCGCAAAGTCCGGCGATTTCCCCTGCCATTTCCTACAGCCGTGATATTCAACCGATCTTCACTGAAAAGTGTGTGGCCTGCCATGCCTGCAACGACGCCGCCTGTCAGCTCAATCTGGGCAGCGGCGAGGGTGCGGCACGTGGCGCGACGAAAGTCCCGGTCTACGACGGAGACCGCCGCCAGGCCGTTGCGCCGACCCGGCTATTCTATGACGCCTCCGGCAAACAGGCCTGGCAGCAAAAAGGCTTCTATTCGGTGCTCGATGCCCAGGGCAGCCAGGCCGCATTGATGGCGCGGATGCTGGAACTGGGCCACAAAACCCCATTGCAGCCCAACGCCAGGCTGCCGGAAGACATCGTCCTGGGCCTGAATCGGGAAAACATGTGTGCCATGCCCGCGGAGTTCGACGGCTACGCCGCCAAGCATCCGAAGGAGGGCATGCCGCTGGCAGTGACCGGCCTGACCGACCAGCAGTACCAGACGCTGCAACGCTGGCTGGCGGCAGGGGCGCCGATTGATCAGCAGGCGCTGGCGCCCAGCGCCAAGGAAGCCTTGGAGGTGGTGCAGTGGGAAAACCTGCTCAATTCCCCGGGTGCCCGGGAAAGCCTGGTGGGGCGCTGGCTGTTCGAGCATTGGTTCCTTGCCCATCTCTACTTCAAGGATGGCGAGCCTGGGCATTTCTTCCAGTGGGTGCGTTCGCGCACTCCGACTGGCCAGCCGATTGACCTGATCAACACCCGTCGCCCGAACGATGATCCGGGCACGCAGTTTTACTATCGCTTGTGGCCGGTGCAGGGCGTGATCGTGCACAAGACCCACATCACCTATCCGTTGAGTGCGGCGAAGCTGGCGCGGGTCAAGAGCCTGTTCTACAGCGGCAACTGGCAGGTCGATGCATTGCCGGGCTACGGGCCGCAGAGCCGGGCCAACCCGTTTGCCACCTTCGAAGCGATCCCGGCCCAGGCGCGCTATCAGTTCATGCTCGATAACGCCGAGTACTTTGTACGCACGTTTATCCGCGGCCCGGTATGCCGCGGGCAGATCGCGACCGACGTGATCCGCGATAATTTCTGGGCGCTGTTCCAGGCGCCCGAGCATGATCTGTATGTCACCGATCCGAACTATCGCGGGCAGGCCACGCCGTTGCTGGCGATGCCGGGGCAGAACGACGACGTCGGCAGTGTCCTCAGCCTGTGGCACGACTACCGCGATAAACGTAATGAATACGAAGCCTTGCGCCGGGACAGCTACGCCGACCTGCCGGCGCCAAGCTGGTCGACCCTGTGGGCGGGCAATGACAATGCGTTGCTGAGCATCTTCCGCCATTTCGACAGTGCCTCGGTGACCAAAGGCCTGATCGGCGACGTGCCGCAAACCCTTTGGCTGTTCGACTATCCGCTGCTGGAGCGCACCTACTATCAACTGGCAGTGAACTTCGACGTGTTCGGCAACGTGTCCCACCAGGCCCAGACGCGGCTGTATTTCGACCTGATCCGCAACGGTGCCGAGCAGAATTTCCTGCGCCTGATGCCCGCCGATTCCCGGGATGGCTACCTCGACGACTGGTATCAGAATAGTGGCAAATTCAAGATGTGGCTGGACTATGAGTCCATCGACGATGACAAGCCGACGGCGCTGAGTCTTGATTCGCAGGATCCCAAGCGGGATTTCGCCCGGCAATTACTGGCCCGTTACGGCGATCTCAATGCCAGCCCCGACCCGATCAACCGCTGCGACGGCGCCTACTGCTCGCGGCCGAACATCGATCCGGACCTGCAAAGTGCCGAACAGACGCTAAGCCGGCTGACTTCGCGTCCGGCGGCCGGGTTGAAAGTGATTGATCAACTGCCGGAAGCGACCCTGCTGCGCATCGAAACCAGCAGCGGCAAGCGTGAGGTCTACAGCCTGCTGCGCAACCGTGCCCACAGTAACGTCGCGTTCCTGCTTGGCGAATCGCTACGCTATCAGCCGGGGCTCGACACGCTGACGATTTTCCCGGGTGTGCTCAGCAGCTATCCGAACTTCATGTTCAACATCCCGGCCGGGCAAGTGCCAGCGTTTGTGGATGCGATGGAAAGCGCCAAGGATACCGACAGCTTCGAGAAAATCGTCGAACGTTGGGGGATACGGCGCAGTCATCCGCAATTCTGGGCTTATTTCCATGACCTGAGCCGCTACATCCACGAAACCGATCCGGTGGAAGAGGGTGTGCTGGACATGAACCGCTACGAGAACCTCTGAACCACCACAGGTTGTGGTGGATAATCTTTTCCCGACAAAAATACTAGGACTTTGTCCGGCGCGTTGATTGGCGTAAACTGCGCCCAAGCCTGCGAGGAGTTTCCATGACCGCTATTACCATCACTGACGCCGCCCACGATTATCTGGCTGATCTGCTGTCCAAGCAGAACACCCCCGGCATCGGCATTCGCGTCTTCATCACCCAGCCTGGCACCCAGTACGCCGAAACCTGCATTGCCTACTGCAAGCCGGGCGAAGAAAAACCCGAAGACACCGCGCTGGGGCTGAAAAGCTTCACCGCGTACATCGACCACTTCAGCGAAGCCTTCCTGGACGATGCGGTTGTCGACTACGCCACCGACCGCATGGGCGGTCAGCTGACCATCAAGGCGCCAAACGCCAAAGTACCGATGGTCAACGCCGACAGCCCGATCAACGAGCGCATCAACTATTACCTGCAAACCGAGATCAACCCGGGGCTGGCCAGCCATGGCGGCCAGGTCAGCCTGATCGATGTGGTTGAAGACGGCATCGCCGTCCTGCAGTTCGGCGGTGGTTGCCAGGGCTGCGGCCAGGCCGACGTGACGCTGAAGGAAGGCATCGAGCGCACCTTGCTCGAGCGTATTCCCGAGCTCAAGGGTGTGCGCGACGTGACCGACCACACGCAGAAAGAAAACGCCTACTACTAAGGTGTTCGCTGCGAAATCAAAAAACGGCGCTGTGGCGAGGGAGCTTGCTCCCGCTTGATGGCATAGCCATCACAAAATCAGTCAATGCATTTTCCCGTGATGAATGCGTTGGTTGGTGTTGGGACCGCTTCGCGGTCCAGCGGGAGCAAGCTCCCTCGCCACAGGTGCTTCAGGGCCTGTAGAGATGCGCATGCCCCGCGCGATAAAGCGATGACTCGCTGAAGTGGTCACTGCCCAGCACCCGACCCACCAGAATCAACGCCGTACGGCGAAAGCCCTTGGCTTCAACCTTCCCGGCAATATCCTCGAGCGTTCCCACCACCCAATCCTGATCCGGCCAGCTCGCGCGGTGCACCACCGCAATCGGGCAATCGGCTCCGTAATGGGGCAGCAGTTCCTCAACGATCTTCGCCAGGTGATTGACCCCCAAGTGGATCGCCATGGTCGCGCCGTGCTGCGCCAGGCTGGAGAACGCCTCTCCGGGAGGCATGGCGGTCTTGTCGGCGTAGCGAGTCAGGATCACGCTCTGGGAAACGTCCGGCAGCGTCAGTTCCGCGCCCAAAAGCGCGGCGCAAGCGGCTGTGGCGGTTACGCCAGGGACGATTTCGAACGCAATGTTCAGTTCACGCAGATAGCGAATCTGCTCGCCAATTGCACCATAAAGGCTCGGATCGCCGGAGTGCACCCGGGCCACATCCTGACCGTTGGCGTGGGCGGTCCTGATCAGGTCGATGATCTGTTCCAGATGCAGTTCGGCGCTGTTGACCACCTGTTCGGCACGGTGACCTTCCAGTACGGCGGCAGGCACCAGGGAGCCGGCATAAATGATCACCGGACAGCTGCGAATCAGCCGCTGGCCCTTGACGGTAATCAGTTCGGGGTCGCCGGGACCTGCGCCAATGAAGTAGACGGTCATCGTCGGTTCCTGTGGGGGAAAAAGGGGCTGAACAGGGCTTCAGATGAAGAGTGTTCATGATCAACAGTGGGGATTATCGGGTTTTTTATGCCGCGCCGGCCAATGCCAGGGTCGCCTGAGCATATTTTTGTCGTGGAATCAGCAGTTTTGCCGGGGCCTGGGCCAGTTGCTCCGCCAGGGCCAGGGCGGCGCTTTCCGCCACGCCGTAGCAACCGGTACGTTCAAACGCTATTTGCGATTGATGACTGAGTTGCGGTTCATAAGCGGCCAATTGTTCACTGCTGAAATACATCAATTCCAGGCCAAGCTGCTGAGCCAGTTCGATCAGCGCAGGCTCGTCGCGCTTCGAATCGATGCTTGCCAGGGCCTTGATTTCATGGCGAGCAATCTGGTGCGCTTCCAGTGCCTGGTCGAGCAGCGCCAGCAACGTGCTGACGGGGCAGCCCCGTTGGCAGCCCAGGCCGACCACCAGGGTCGGCGCTGTGCTGATATCCGTCATGCGTGGTATTGACCATCGCTTTTGCGACGGAACAACCAGGCGCTGATCAGGCCCAGGGCCAGCCAGAACGCTACGTTGGTCAGTTGCGAAGCGATTTTGAACCGGGTTTCCAGCGCCTCTGGAGCGAGCATCGAATGCACTTCCGGTTGCGGTGCACCAATCACATGGGGAACGGCGAGGATCGCCGCGCCGAGGACTTTCATCAGCCAGTGACGGCTGAATATGATCAGCGCGATACCGACGGCGGTGGAGGCGGCGGTGCCGATCCACCACAGTTGCCGTTGTGCCAGATCGGCTGCGGCAGTGCCGGGCAATTCCGGTGGCAGGCCGAGCGTCGGCGCGAGCACGAAGGTCGCGTAACCGGCCAGGCCCCAGAGCAGGCCCTGGGAGGTTTTGGTCGGCGCACGCAAGGTATACAGGCCGGCGAGCATCAGGGCGAAACCGACCGCTACCACCAGGTTGCCGCCGGTGGTCGACAGCACGCGCTGCCAGCCGTCTCCCGGCTCCCAGGCTTGCGCATCGTGAGTGTGGGCAGCCATCGCACCGTCGGCGTGCTCATGCATTTCAACAGCGGCCGGTTCGGCTTGTTCGTAAGTCTCGGCCTGCAATATCAGCGGAGCGACCCAGAAGCTTTGCAGCAGGGTCAGCAGCAGGGCGGCCAGCAGCCCGGTGAAACCTGCGGTTTGCGCAATACGCTTGATCATGTCGACAGCGCTCAATGGCACGGGAATGCAGAGCTGTGACGGGTATCGTGGGCGGCGTTGTGCACCGCTTCGATGTGCGAGAAACCGGCGAAATACACAAGGCACGCACCCAGGATCGACGCGCAGACGGCGGCGGTCAGACGTTGGGTCAGGGTTGAGGTGGTGCTCGCGGATGTGTGTTCGGTGCTGCTGATGATCGACATGGCGTTTCCCTCTGGTCTGTCAGCGGGGAATAAGAGCGCATGCAAACCTCCGCGGGACCAGGCGCGCAGAGGTTCAAACAGCGCCCGCCCACCGCGGGTTTGTTGGTTCGGTGACCGTATTGGTCACTTTGTGTTACGGGCCGGTCTCCGGGCTCACGAGGGGCGCAGGCGTTTGCCTGATCCTGCAAGCGCCACCTTCCCATGCCGTAGTAGCACAGTGGATCTGACGCTTCGCTCGCTTACCGTTGCGGGGGCAGCACCGGACTGACATGGCTTTAGAGTAAAGCACATGATTCACCGGTTTCCCGTTTCACCCTGTGAAGGGCACCCGTAACAAGGTGCGTAGGAGAGCATGGGCGGGGGTTGGGCGTCAATTGGCAAGGGTTCTCAACTCGAAACCGAGTCGCTTTCTTCGCGAGCAGGCTCGTTCCCACATTGGATCGCGGACTACTGCGGGAGCGAGCCTGCTCGCGAAGGGGCCGATGCGGTTGCCACAAGACATTGACCCGCCCCAAGACCATGCGTAGCCTTGCGCTTTCGAGGTTCTTCGGCGTTTGTCGAAGCTAAGAAGGGAACGCGGTCGATGCCGCGGCTGCCCCCGCAACTGTGAACGGTGATGTTCGTTGCCACGCCACTGCTGACTCAATCCATGAGGCCGGCGGGAAGGCGCAGCGAATGCCAGGCTCAAGGCCGGCACATCGTCAGCCAGGAGACCTGCCTCGTCACAGATTCTCACTTTCAACCGGGCGGGGTGATCCGGTGGCGAACTCTTCAGGCACGCGCGTCCGTGTTGCCGGTCGTCGTCCCGTATGCCCGCCACCTTAGCCATAGGGCATCCGATGAAAACACTGGCCAAACTCCCTGTCACCATCGTCACCGGCTTTCTCGGGTCGGGCAAAACCACGCTGCTGCGGCACATGCTCGACAACGCCCAGGGTCGCCGCATCGCGGTGATCGTCAACGAATTCGGTGAATTGGGTATTGATGGCGAAATCCTCAAGCAATGCTCCATCGGTTGCACCGAAGAAGAAGCCAACGGCCGTGTCTATGAGCTGGCCAACGGCTGCCTGTGCTGCACCGTCCAGGAAGAATTCTTCCCGGTGATGCGCGAACTGGTGGCCCGTCGCGGTGATCTCGACCATATCCTCATTGAAACGTCCGGCCTGGCCCTGCCCAAGCCGCTGGTGCAAGCCTTCCAGTGGCCGGAAATCCGCAGCGCCTGTACGGTGGATGCGGTAATCACCGTGGTCGACAGCCCGGCCGTGGCCGCCGGCACCTTCGCCGCCTTCCCGGATCAGGTCGACGCCCAGCGCAAGCTCGACCCGAATCTGGACCACGAGTCGCCGCTGCACGAGCTGTTCGCCGACCAACTGGCCAGCGCCGACCTGGTGATCCTCAACAAAACCGACCTGATCAATCCGGCTGACCTGGCCCGTGTGCGCCTGGAAGTCGCCGAAGAGTTGCCGCCAGCGGTGAAAATCGTCGAAGCCAGCAGCGGCCGCCTGCCGCTGGACGTGCTGATCGGCCTGGGTGCCGGCTCCGAAGAACACATCGACAGCCGTCACAGTCACCATGACCATCATCACGATGGCGACGACGATCACGATGACCACGATCACGACGCCTTCGATTCGATCTCCATCCAATTGCCGCAAGCCGACGAAAGCCTGCTGCTGGATGCGCTGACCCAGTTGGTGGTCCAACACGGCATCCTGCGGGTCAAGGGTTTTGCGGCAATCCCGAACAAACCGATGCGCCTGCTGATCCAGGGCGTGGGTACGCGTTTCGACAAACACTTCGACCGCCAGTGGGGCGCCGAAGAAGCACGCATCACCCGCTTGGTGTTGATCGGCCAGGAACTGGACGCCACGGTTCTCGAAGCGCAATTGCGCGCCGCGCTCAGCGTGTAAGCCATGCACCTGCTCAGGACCCAGCCCGGCGGTTTCGTGTCGGACGACAACATTGCCGACCTTGGACAAACCCCCGCCGAGCTGGTGATCCTGTGCAGCGGCGATTCCAGCCTGGCGCTGCTCGCCGAAGCAGCGCAGCAATTGCCCGACGATTACCCGAGCGTGCGCCTGGCCAACCCGATGCAGGTGCAGAACCATGCTTCGGTCGATTTGTACGTCGACGAAGTCCTGCGTCACGCCAGGGTGATCCTGATTTCGCTGCACGGCGGCATCGCCTATTGGCGTTACGGCATCGAGCGTCTGGTAGAGCTGTCGCAGCGCGGCGTGCAGGTGATTCTGGTGCCGGGCGATGATCGTCCGGATCCGGAGCTCAGTGACCTGAGCACCGTCGGCGCCGAGGATCGTGACCGGCTCTGGCAGTTTTTGCGTCAGGGTGGCATGGGCAACGCCCTGGACTTCTTCCGCTGCCTGGCCAACCGCTGGCTGGCCCGTGATTACACCTGGGGCGAGCCGCAAACCCTGCCGCGCACGGCGATTTACCATCCGCACCAACATTCTGCCGCACTGAGCGATTGGCGGGGCGACTGGCACGCGGGTCAACCGGTGGCGGCGGTGCTGTTTTACCGCTCGCATTTGCAGGCGGCGAACACCACTTTCATTGATGTTTTTTGCCAGCGCTTGCAGGCGGCGGGGTTGAATCCGTTGCCGATTGCGCTGGCCAGTCTGAAAGAGCCAGCTTGCCTTTCCATGGTCGAGGACTGGCTCGACGAGGCCAGCGTCTCGGTGATCCTGAACACCACCGGTTTCGCCCAGTCCAGTCCCGAAGCGCCGCATCTGCGCCCGTTCCGTCGCAATATTCCGGTGATCCAGGCGATTTGCGCCCAGGACAACGAACCGGGTTGGCGTGCCAGTGAACAGGGGCTTGGTCCTCGCGACCTGGCGATGCACATTGCCTTGCCGGAACTGGACGGGCGCATCATCAGCCGCCCGATCAGCTTCAAGGATCTGGCGTGGCGCAGTGAGCGCAGTCAGTCGGATGTGGTCTGCTACCGGCCTGCACCAGCGCGTATGGATTTCGTTGCCGAGCTGGCACGGCGCTGGGTCGATCTGGCGCGGGTGCCAAACGCTGAAAAACGCATTGCCTTGATCCTCGCCAATTACCCGACTCGTGACGGTCGCATCGGCAATGGCGTTGGCCTCGATACCCCGGCAGCGGCGCTGAATATCCTGCGGGCGCTGCATGCCGAAGGTTATCCGTTGCCGGCCGAGTTGCCGGGCAGTGGCACCGCGCTGATCCAGCAACTGCTCGGCGGCGTCAGCAATGATCTGGACATGATCGACCAACGTCCGTGCCAGCAGAGTCTGGCAATGGATGAATATCTGGCGATGTTCAATGCACTGCCCGAAGCCAATCGCGCGGCGGTGCTCGAACGTTGGGGCACAGCGGAAAACGACCCCATGTGCCGCAGCGGACGGATGATGATCGCCGGCTTGCGATTTGGCCTGACCTTCGTCGGCATTCAACCGGCGCGGGGTTACCAGGTCGACGCGAGCGCGGTGTATCACGACCCGGACCTGGTCCCGCCCCACGGTTACCTGGCGTTTTACTTCTGGCTGCGCCACACCTACGACACCCACGGCGTGATCCACGTCGGCAAGCACGGCAACCTCGAATGGTTGCCGGGCAAAGGCGTGGGGCTTTCGGAAAACTGCTGGCCGGATGCACTGCTCGGGCCGCTGCCGAACATCTATCCGTTCATCGTCAATGACCCGGGCGAGGGCGCCCAGGCCAAGCGGCGCACCCAGGCGGTGATCATCGATCACTTGATGCCCCCGCTGACCCGCGCCGAAACCTATGGCCCGCTGCGCAACCTCGAACTGTTGGCCGACGAGTATTACGAAGCGCAGTTGCTCGATCCGCGCCGCGCTCGCGAGTTGCAGCGCGACATCCTGCAACTGGTGCGCGACTCGCACATCGACCGCGAACTGCAGCTGGACGAGCAGCTCGACAGCGATGCCGATGCAGCGATCTGGTTGCCGCGACTCGACACTTATCTGTGCGACTTGAAAGAGTCGCAGATCCGCGATGGCCTGCATGTGTTCGGCGAGTCGCCCACCGGTCGTTTGCGTATCGATACCTTGCTGGCGTTGTTGCGCATTCCACGGGGCGATGGCCGTGGTGCGCAGTCGAGCCTGCTGCGTGCATTGGCCAAGGCCTTCGCGTTGGGCTTCGACCCACTGGATTGCGCGTTGGCCGAGCCCTGGGCCGGGCCGCGTCCCGACTCTCTTTTGCATATCAGCGACGAGACTTGGCGCACGGCGGGGGATACCCGCGAACGCCTTGAGTTGTTTGCCGCGCAGTTGATTTCGGACGTGTTGAATAACCCATGTGGGAGCGAGCCTGCTCGCGATGGTGTATCAGTTGACATCAATGTGGCTGACACACCATCGCGAGCAGGCTCGCTCCTACAGGGGGCAGGTTGGGCAGAGGTGAGCGCCATCATCGAAAACTTGCGCGAGGTGGTCGCCCCGCGTCTGGACGCCTGCGGCCCCGCAGAAATGCGCGGCTTGCTCGACGCCCTGAGCGGTCGCTTCGTCCCGGCCGGTCCCAGCGGCGCGCCGAGCCGTGGGCGTCTGGACGTGCTGCCCACCGGGCGCAACTTTTATTCGGTGGACGTGCGCAACCTGCCGACCACCACGGCGTGGCGCATCGGGTTCCAGTCGGCCAACCTGATTCTCGAGCGCCACCTGCAAGACCACGGCGATCATTTGCGCCAGCTCGGTCTGTCGGTGTGGGGCACCGCGACCATGCGTACCGGCGGCGATGACATCGCCCAGGCGATGGCGTTGATGGGCGTGCGTCCGGTCTGGGCCACCGGCAGCCAGCGGGTCGATGATTTCGAGATTCTGCCGCTGAGTTTGCTTGACCGTCCGCGGGTGGACGTGACCTTGCGTGTGTCCGGGTTTTTCCGCGATGCCTTTGCCAATCTGATTCGCTTGTTCGACGCGGCGGTGCAAGCGGTGGCCGACCTGGATGAACCGGACGACCTCAATCCACTGGCGGCCAAGGTGCGCGCCGAGCGTGCAGCCTTGCTGCAGACGGGGCTCGATGAAGACGCGGCGCGACGTCAGGCCGGCTGGAGGATTTTCGGGGCCAAACCCGGTGCCTACGGCGCGGGTGTGCAGGGCGCCATCGACGGTCGGCTGTGGCAAACCCGCGAGGACCTGGCCGAGGTTTACCTCAACTGGGGCGGCTACGCTTACGGTGGATCTGATGAGGGCACCGCTGCTCGTGAACAGTTCACCCAGCGCCTGAGCCAGGTACAGGCGGTGCTGCAGAACCAGGATAACCGCGAGCATGATCTGCTCGACTCCAACGATTACTACCAGTTCCAGGGCGGCATGCTGGCAACGGTGGAAAGCCTGAAGGGCGAGGCCGCGGCCAGTTATCATGGCGACCACAGCCAGCCGGACCTACCGAAGATTCGCACCTTGAAGGAAGAGCTGAACCGGGTGATCCGTTCCCGGGCGGCCAATCCAAAGTGGCTCGAAGGTGTTAAACGTCACGGCTACAAAGGTGCGTTCGAAATGGCCGCGACGGTCGATAACCTGTTCGCCTTCGACGCCACCACGCAGCTGATCGACGATCACCAGTACGCGTTGCTGGCCGATGCCTATTTGCTCGACCCGGACACCCGGGATTTCGTTCGCGAACACAATCCCCATGCCTTGCGCGACATGACCGAGCGCATGCTCGAGGCGCAACAGCGGGGGATGTGGAAGGAGCCGGGCGAGTACCGTGAGGCTCTGGAGAATTTGTTGCTGGACATAGAAGAAGATGGCTAATCACCGCAAACCCTGTAGGAGCGGGCTTGCCCGCGAAGGCGTCAACACAGTCGACATCGATTTCGATTGTCAGGCCGCCATCGCGAGCAAGCTCGCTCCCACAAGGTAAGAAGTTTGCCTGCCACCGACCATGACCGAGATAGAACAATGACCGACACCCCGCACTTTCCACTCTCCGCCGTGGTCGGCGCCGACGATTTGAAGCTGGCGCTGTACCTGACCGCCATCGACCCGAAGATCGGCGGCGTGCTGATCGAAGGTCCGCGGGGCATGGCCAAGTCGACCCTGGCCCGCGGTCTGGCGGACCTGCTGGCCAGCGGTCAGTTTGTCACCTTGCCGCTGGGCGCCACCGAGGAGCGCCTGGTCGGCACCCTTGATCTCGATGCGGCGCTGGGCGAAGGGCGCGCACAGTTTTCCCCCGGCGTACTGGCCAAGGCTGACGGTGGCGTACTCTACGTCGACGAGGTCAACCTGTTGCCCGATCACCTCGTTGACCTGCTGCTCGATGTGGCTGCCAGCGGCACCAATCTGGTGGAGCGTGACGGTATTTCCCATCGGCACTCGGCGAAGTTCGTGCTGATTGGCACCATGAACCCGGAAGAGGGTGAATTGCGTCCGCAATTGCTGGATCGTTTCGGCTTGAACGTCGCCCTCGCAGGCCACAACGCGCCCGTCGAGCGCGGCCAGATCATCCGCCGGCGCCTGGATTTCGACAGCGATCCGCAAGGTTTCTGCGCCGAATGGGAATCCGCGCAGGCGTCTCTGCGCGAACGTTGCCAGAACGCACGCAACGCACTGGCAGGCATTCCCCTTGACGACCTGGCACTGGCGCACATTACCGAACGCTGCTTTGCCGCCGGGGTCGATGGCTTGCGCGCCGATCTGGTCTGGCTGCGGGCCGCCCGGGCGCACGCCGCCTGGCGCGGGGCGAACGCCATCGCCGAGGAAGACATCGACGCCGTTGCCGAGTTTGCCTTGCGCCATCGTCGTCGCGAGCACTCAGCACCGGCGCCTCAGCCATTCCAGGCGGCGCAACAATCGACGCCGCAGCACGCCGACCCGAGCGAAGGGCAGGGCCAGTGGGGTGAGTTGCCCGCTCAGGCGCTGGCGGTCGGCGCACGACGTGAAGTGCCGAGCTGGCCAAAAAAGCCCTAGGCATTCGCCCTCGCTCAGACGCGGGGGCGAATGCCAGACCCCGTGCCGGACGGCTGGACCACGGCAAACAGGGCAAGCGTCATGCAGCACGCAGCGGCTCGGTCAACTGGCCCGGCACATTGCTCAATGGCCGACCGCGTCAGCGCGACGACCTGTTGTTTCACCTGCGTACGCGTTCGCCCCATGAACTGTGGCTGGTGATCGTTGACGCCTCTGCTTCGACTCGCCGTCATCAGGCATTGAGCGATGCCAAGGGCTTGCTGGCGCAGCTGTTCGACGATGCCTACCGCCAGCGTGCGCGATTGGCGTTGCTTACGGCCAGCGGTGCTGTACCCAAATGGCAGGTGCAGGGATTGAAGGCTTCGACGCGATTGCGCCATTGGCTCGATGGCCTTGGCGCAGGTGGCGGCACGCCGTTGCTGGCGGCTTTGAGCGAAGCGGGGAAATGGCTGGCGGCACGCCACAAGCGTTTTCCGGCAGAGCAGCAGCGCTTGTTGCTGGTGACCGATGGAAGGTTGAAGGACTTGCCACTGCTGCCGACGCTGGAGTGTCCGGGGCTGTTGATCGACATCGAGCGCGGGCCGATTCGGCTTGGTCGCAGCAGGGTGCTGGCGGCGCAGTTGCAGGCCGAGTATCGGCATATTGACGAGCTGCTTCCGGGCTGAAGTTTATTTTATCTACTCGGGCCTCATCGCGAGCAAGCTCGCTCCCACAATTGATCCGATTTGAACACAAATTTTGTGATCACCCGACAACCCGTGCGGGAGCGGGCTTGCCCGCGAAAACGGTGTGCCAGCCAACCTCAAATTTGAATCACTTACTCATCGCCTGCCGATACTGCCGGGTACGCTTGCCTCGCCTTTTCATTCCTGTTTTTTATTGGCAAGAACTGTTTGTGACACGGAGTAGGCAAACGACTCGTTGTTTCGGTTCTCCGCATAAGCACGGGGTTCATCCCCAGGTTGTAACAGAGCGACGGACAATTGATATGCAATGGTTCTGTCTGGTTTCCAATTAATAAAGCCACCCAACCCCGTTGACGGCGGGTGAAGCGTTGCGCCCCCAAAAGTGTCTCCGGGGGGAAGCGAGAATACCGTGGTGATAGACGTTTTTATCGGGAAGAAAATGGCGCCAGGGTAAGTACCGCACATTGAAAATCCAGGGAGGTCTTCGCTGCACTTCACAGAGGGCTCTTGCCCAACGACCAGTTTGGTGGGGGGCGAACTGACATCGTTCACGAAAACCGAGAATGAAATACCCTTGCCAGGCAGGTTCTGCAGGTTTAGCGGGGTCATCGTGAAGTCACCATTGGCGAGGGTGGTGACCTGTTTAAGGATGGTTCCATCACTGGTTAATGCAGTCACCATGAACGGCCCCAATGTTGCGGTACCGACGATAGTCCCCGTAATCGATGTCGCGCTTTTTGACAGCGGTGTCGTGACGCAAACTTCCGGACCGTTTTGGCCGATAAATTGTTTGTTGACCAGATCTTTGCACTCTTCGATCACAGAGGTCACAGACGTGTCCTGTTGAACGTTACAGCCTGTTAAACCAACTCCCAGTACTGCACAGAAAAGTAATCCCTTTGGCGTCTTCATCTCAAACTCCCTTAATCGGCGCGGTGTATGAATCAGATGAGACTCCAGTATTTCTACATGCCTTGCGGGGGTCTACTGTCAAAGTTGACAGTAGTGACAGCAGGCTTGGACGCAGATGGACCTGTGACATGTTGTGGTCATGTGCGCACTGAATGAGCGTTATCAGTCCAGCCTGTAGCCATCGGTAGCACTTGCTTGACGGGGTGATGAGTAACGCCCTCAGCCGGTTTTAGCGCATGCCGTTGATTCAATTCGAGTTTCAATCCGACCAGGTTTTCTGCGCCGGTGTGTGGCACACTTTCTGCTGTCTATTCCGTTGTTACATACCAAGTTCCGGTATAGCGGAATACACATCACCCAGGAGTGCTTGCCATGCATCGCCGACCTTCCTTGTTCACAGCATGTGTTTTTCTGTTCGCGGCCTCTGCTGCTGCCATGGGCGTGGCCCAGGCAGCGGACAGCAAGCTCGACAGCGTCCTGGCCCGCGGCAAACTGATTGTAGGCACCGGCAGCACCAACGCGCCGTGGCACTTCCAGGGCGCCGACGGCAAGTTGCAAGGCTTTGATATCGATATCGCGCGCATGGTGGCCAAGGGGCTGTTCAACGACCCGAGCAAGGTCGAGTTCGTGGTGCAGTCGTCCGACGCGCGTATCCCCAACCTGCTCACCGACAAGGTCGACATGAGCTGCCAGTTCATCACCGTGACGGCCAGCCGTGCCCAGCAAGTGGCGTTCACCCTGCCGTACTACCGAGAAGGTGTCGGTCTGCTGCTGCCGGCGAACAGCAAGTACAAGGAAATTGATGACATGAAGGCCGCCGGTGACAGTCTCACCGTGGCGGTGTTGCAAAACGTCTATGCAGAAGAACTGGTGCACCAGGCGCTGCCCAAGGCCAAGGTCGATCAGTACGACAGCGTGGACTTGATGTACCAGGCCGTGAACTCCGGCCGCGCCGACGCGGCGGCCACCGATCAGTCTTCGGTGAAATACCTGATGGTGCAGAACACCGGCCGTTATCGCAGCCCGGCCTACGCCTGGAGCCCGCAGACTTATGCGTGCGCGGTCAAGCGCGGCGATCAGGACTGGCTGAATTTCGTCAACACTACCCTGCATGAAGCCATGACCGGCGTTGAGTTCCCGACTTACGCGGCATCGTTCAAACAGTGGTTCGGTGTGGATCTGTCAACGCCGGCGATTGGCTTCCCCGTCGAATTCAAATGATCCCGTGAGAGTGGGGCGCCGCTAAGCGCCCCGCTCAAGGTACTGCTGACCATGAACTATCAGTTGAACTTTGCCGCCGTCTGGCGCGATTTCGACACCTTGCTGGCGGGGCTCGGTATGGGCCTTGAACTGGCGCTGGTGTCGATCGCCATCGGCTGCGTGATCGGCCTGATGATGGCGTTTGCCTTGCTGTCCAGGCATCGCGCATTACGGGTGCTGGCGTCGGTGTATGTCACGGTGATTCGTAACACGCCGATCCTGGTGTTGATACTGTTGATCTACTTTGCGTTGCCGAGCCTGGGGATTCGCCTGGACAAGATTCCCTCGTTCATCATCACCCTGTCGCTGTATGCCGGGGCCTACCTGACCGAAGTGTTCCGCGGCGGTTTGCTGAGCATTCCCAAGGGCCTGCGCGAAGCCGGGCTGGCCATCGGCCTTGGCGAGTGGCAGGTCAAGGCCTACGTCACCGTGCCGGTGATGCTGCGCAATGTGTTGCCGGCCCTGTCGAACAACTTCATTTCGCTGTTCAAGGACACCTCGCTGGCGGCGGCGATTGCCGTACCGGAGCTGACCTACTACGCGCGCAAGATCAATGTCGAGAGCTACCGGGTGATTGAAACCTGGCTGGTGACCACGGCGCTTTATGTGGCGGCCTGTTACCTCATTGCCATGATGCTGCGTTACCTGGAACAGCGTCTGGCGATTCGCCGATAGGAGGCTCCATGTACGATTCCCCCAGTTGGTTGCATGAGTTGTGGGTGGCGCGGGAAGTGCTGTGGCAAGGCTTTCTGACCAGCGTCCAGGTGTCGGTGCTGGCGATTTTGCTCGGCACGCTGGTTGGCGTCGTCGCCGGGCTGGTGCTGACCTACGGCAAGTTCTGGATGCGTGCACCGTTTCGTTTTTATGTCGATGTGATTCGCGGCACGCCCGTGTTCGTGCTGGTGCTGGCGTGCTTTTACATGTCGCCGGCGCTGGGCTGGCAGATCAGTGCGTTCCAGGCCGGTGCGCTGGGGCTGACGCTGTTCTGCGGCTCCCATGTTGCCGAAATCGTGCGCGGTGCCTTGCAGGCCTTGCCGCTTGGGCAGATGGAGGCGAGCAAGGCCATCGGCCTGACGTTCTACCAGGCCCTCGGTTACGTGTTGTTGCCCCAGGCGCTGCGGCAGATTCTGCCGACCTGGGTCAATTCGTCGACCGAGATCGTCAAGGCCTCGACCCTGTTGTCGGTGATCGGCGTTGCCGAGTTGCTGCTCAGCACCCAGCAGATCATCGCCCGGACCTTCATGACCCTGGAGTTTTACCTGTTCGCCGGATTCCTGTTCTTCGTCATCAACTACGGCATCGAGTTACTCGGCCGGCACATTGAAAAGCGGGTGGCTTTGCCATGACTCAGACTCAATCCCATGCACAAAACGGCCAACCGCTGCTGGATATTCGCGGCCTGCACAAGCGTTACGACCAGCTCGAAGTGCTCAAGGGCGTCGATCTGACGATGCAGCGCGGCAACGTAGTGACGTTGATCGGCTCCAGCGGTTCGGGCAAGACTACGCTGCTGCGCTGCGTGAACATGCTCGAAGAGTTCCAGGGCGGGCAGATCCTGCTCGACGGCGAATCCATCGGTTATGACGAGGTCAACGGCAAACGCATTCGCCACCCGGAAAAAGTCATTGCCCGTCATCGAGCCATGACCGGCATGGCGTTCCAGCAGTTCAACCTGTTTCCGCACCTGACTGCATTGCAGAACGTCACCCTGGGTCTGCTCAAGGTCAAGAAGCTGCACAAGGACGAGGCCGTGGCCCTGGCCGAGAAATGGCTGGAGCGCGTCGGCCTGCTGGAACGCCGCGATCACTTTCCCGGTCAGTTGTCTGGCGGTCAGCAACAGCGCGTCGCGATTGCCCGGGCGATTGCGATGAACCCGAGCCTGATGCTGTTCGACGAAGTGACCTCGGCCCTCGACCCGGAACTGGTCGGCGAAGTGCTGAGCGTGATCAAGGGCCTGGCCGAAGACGGCATGACCATGCTGCTGGTGACCCACGAAATGCGCTTCGCTTTCGAGGTTTCGGACAAGATCGTTTTCATGAATCAGGGGCGTATCGAAGAACAGGGGCCGCCCAAGGACCTGTTCGAGCGCCCGCAATCGCCACGACTGGCGGAATTTCTCAAAAGCACTCGCTTTTAACGTCATTTTCAAAGCAGGAGAAACGCCCATGAGCATTACTCGTTACGGCACCGGAAGCACCGCCGCTGGCGGTCAGCCTCGCCCATTCGCCCGTGCCGTTGCAGCCGATGGCTGGCTGCACGTTTCCGGGCAGGTGCCGGCGGTGGACGGCGAGATCATTACTGGCGGCATTGTCGAACAGACCCACCAGACCATGAAAAACCTGATTGCGATTCTCGAAGAGGCAGGTTTCGGCCTGGAAGACGTGGTGCGTGCTGGCGTGTGGCTGGAGGATCCGCGGGATTTCACGAGCTTCAACAAGGTGTTCTCCGAATACTTCAAACCGGAACACGCCCCGGCGCGGGCCTGCGTGCAGGCGAACATGATGGTCGACTGCAAGGTCGAGATCGACTGCATTGCGTACAAGAAAAAGGCTTGAACCGAGTCGCGCCCATCGCGGGCAAGCCACGCTCCCACAGGTTTTGTGTGCTGCCACAGATTGCGGACACACCATCAATCCATGTGGGAGCGGGCTTGCCCGCGAAGGCGGCCTAACAATCACCACGGCACACTGGTTAAACTCCCGGCGACTTTGAATGGGAATCACTGAAATGACCGAAGACACCATCAAGCGCCGGGCACGCGGTCTGGACCGGGCGTTCGATATCCTCGATTTCCTCAAGGAGATCGGCCAACCCCTGCGCCCGAACGACATTGCCAACGGCATCGGCAGCCCCAAATCCACGGTTTACGAACTGGTAGCCTCGCTGCTGGAACGACGGATCCTGGAGCCGGTAGGCAAGGACGGTCATGTCTACCTCGGTCGTCAATTGTACTTTCTCGGCCAGGCCCACTTGCGCCATTTCGACCTGGCCCGTGAAGCCGATCACGCCTTGCAGGACATCGTCAGCCAGACCCATGAAACGGCGCAGATGTGTCTGCTCAACGGGCGCAAATACACCGTGGCGCTGATGAAAGAGGGGGAACGGCATTTCCGCATTTCCTCGGACATTGGCGAAAACGCGCCCATCCCCTGGACCGCCTCCGGGCGGCTGTTGCTGGCGCACCTGAGCGACCAGGAAATCGTCGACCTGATCGACCACGACGACTTCATCCTGCCCGACGGCGAACGCTTGCCGCTGGAACGGTTTCTCAAGGAAATCCGTCAGGCCGGGATCGATGGATTTTTTTCTTTCGATAGCGTCGCCGACACCTTTACCCATTGTTTCGCCGCACCGGTCAAAGACCCTGGTGGCGTGGCCATCGCGACCCTGTGCATCGTCGCTCCACGCGCCGATGCCAAGAAAAACTACAATGACTACCGCCGGGTGCTGATCGACAGCGCCAACAGCCTGGCCCGTCGCATCAACGAATAACAGCGGTTGCCTGCGGCCGCGTGAACGAGGAGTTCGACCATGTCTTCTGCCCCCCATACTGCCAACGTGGACAAAGGCGCTGCCCCGATCGGTGCCAGCCTGGTACGTGATGTCAGCCTGCCCGCGCTGGTGCTGCACCGCGAGGCGCTGGAGCACAACATTCGCTGGATGCAGGACTTCGTCAGCAACAGCGGCGCGGAACTGGCGCCCCACGGCAAAACCAGCATGACTCCGGCGCTGTTCCGTCGCCAACTGGACGCCGGTGCCTGGGGCATCACCCTGGCCAGCGCCACGCAAACCCGTGCCGCCTACGCCCATGGCGTGCGTCGGGTGCTGATGGCCAATCAGTTGGTCGGCACGCCGAACATGGCGCTGATCGCTGACCTGCTGGCCGACCCGACGTTCGATTTCTATTGCATGGTCGATCACCCGGACAACGTCGCTGACCTCGGCGCCTATTTCGCCTCCCGTGGCGTGCCCCTGAACGTGATGATCGAGTACGGCGTGGTCGGCGGTCGTTGCGGTTGCCGCAGCGAGCAGCAAGTGCTCGATCTGGCCAAGGCCATCGCCGCGCAACCGGCCCTGGCCCTGACCGGGATCGAAGGCTACGAAGGCGTGATCCATGGTGATCACGCCGTGACCGGCATCCGCGATTTCGCCGCGTCACTGGTGCGCCTGGCGGTGCAGTTGCAGGACAGCGGCGCCTTCGCCATTGCCAAGCCGATCATCACCGCGTCGGGCTCGGCCTGGTACGACCTGATTGCCGAATCCTTCGAAGCGCAGAACGCCGGTGGACGTTTCCTCAGCGTGTTGCGTCCCGGCAGTTACGTGGCTCACGACCATGGCATCTACAAGGAAGCGCAGTGCTGCGTACTCGACCGTCGCAGCGATCTGCACGAAGGCCTGCGTCCGGCGCTGGAAGTGTGGGCGCACGTGCAGTCGTTGCCGGAGCCGGGGTTTGCGGTGATTGCCCTGGGCAAGCGCGACGTGGCCTACGACGCCGGCTTGCCGGTGCCGTTGTTGCGGTACAAAGCGGGTGTGGTGCCGGCCAAAGGCGATGATGTGAGTGCGTGCAAGGTGACCGCGGTGATGGACCAGCATGCGTTCATGACCGTAGCGCCAGGGGTTGATCTGCGGGTGGGCGACATCATTTCGTTCGGCACATCGCACCCGTGTCTGACGTTCGACAAGTGGCGTGTCGGGTGTCTGGTGGATGAGCAACTGAACGTCATCGAGACCATGGAAACTTGTTTCTAAAGGTTTGAGACCGAGTTGCGGCCATCGCGAGCAAGCTCGCTCCCACAGGTTTTGTGAACACTGAAGAACCTTGTGGGAGCGGGCTTGCCCGCGATGGCGGCCGACCAGACAACATCGCAATACCAGAGACCCCCACAACAATGAACACCATCAACACCCTGGGTCCCAACACTCCACGCATCGCCCTGATCGGCGAATGCATGATCGAGTTGCAGCATCGCGCCGACGGCAGCCTGCAACAGAGTTTCGGTGGCGACACTTTGAACACGGCGGTGTACCTGTCCCGGGAACTGGGCGAGGACGGCACCGTGGATTACGTCACCGCCCTGGGCGATGACAGTTTCAGCGACGCGATGTGCCAGAGTTGGGCGGCGGAAAATATCGGGCTCGGCATGGTTCAGCGCCTGCCCGGACGTCTGCCGGGTTTGTATTGCATCCAGACCGACGCGGCCGGCGAGCGACGCTTTCTGTACTGGCGCAATGAAGCGGCGGTACGCGATTGCTTCACCACCCCGGCCGCCGCGCCGATCCTTGCGGCGCTGCCGGATTACGACGTGCTGTACTTCAGCGGCATCACCCTGGCGGTACTCGGCATGCAAGGCCGGGAAAAGTTGCTGAACACCCTGATCGAAGCCCGCCAGCGCGATGCGCGGATTGTGTTCGACAACAACTACCGGCCACGGCTGTGGGCGTCGGTCGAGGAGGCTCGGGCGGCGTATCGCCGCGTGCTGCCGCAGGTCGATCTGGCGTTGCTGACGGTGGATGACGAGCAGGCGTTGTTTGGTTATGCCGATTGTGACGCAGTGTTTGCCGCGTATGAGCAGATCGGTACGCCGGAAGTGGTGCTCAAGCGTGGCGCCCAAGCCTGCCTGATTCGTTGTGATGGCGAGTCATTCGAGGTGCCGGCGCAGAAAGTCGAGCGGGTGGTGGACACCACGGCGGCGGGGGATTCGTTCAGTGCGGCGTATATGGCTTCGCGGCTCACGGGCGGCAGTCCGGTGGACGCCGCCGAGGCCGGGCATCGGCTGGCGAGCCGGGTGATTCAGGTGCCGGGGGCGCTGATTCCGAAATAAGCGGTGAATGGCCGCTGGCTGCGCCATCGGATCGCGAGCAAGCTCGCTCCCACATTTGATTTGTGCACGGCGCAGATCCCCTGTGGGAGCGAGCTTGCTCGCGATGGCGCACTAAAGCCAACCGATCAATCCCGGTAAAACACCTGCACCAGGTGATACCCGAACTTGCTCTTGATCGGCCCATGCACCACCCGCAGCGGTTTCTTGAAGATTACCGCATCGATCACGCCGACCATCTGCCCCGGGCGCACTTCACCGAGGTCACCGCCGCGCTTGCCCGAGGGGCAGGTCGAGTACTTCTTGGCCAGGACATCGAACGCTTCACCCTTGGCGATGCGTTGTTTGAGCTGCTCGGCTTCTTCCGAGGTTTTCACCAGAATATGGCGGGCTTGAGCTTTCATGTGGCGGTTACCTTGCAACGATGGTGGCTATGTGGGTGGCTATGTGGGTGCCAGCGGGGGGGGGGGCGCGATTATGCCTCAAGTCAGTGCGGTTGACCGATCATCGTGCGAATCTTGTTGGCCAGCAGGTCGATGGAAAACGGTTTGGCCACCATGTCCATGCCATCTTCGAGGAAACCCTGGCGCTCGGCGGCGATTTCCGCATAACCGGTCATGAACAGTACTTTCAGTTCGGGGCGGTACTGGCGGGCGATTTCTGCCAGTTGCCGGCCGTTCATGCCCGGCAACCCGACGTCGGTCACCAGCAGGTCCACCCGCAGGTCTGATTCCAGCACCGGCAGGGCACCCTTGGCATCTTCGGCTTCATGGGCGCGGTAGCCGAGCTCCTTGAGCAGGTCCAGTACCAGCATGCGTACCGCCGCATCGTCCTCGACCAGCATCACGGTTTCGCCGGCAATTGCCGCCGGTGCCTCGCCGACCACGGGCGACAGGACTTTTTCCGGCTCGACCGAATGCAGGCGCGGCAGATACAAACGCACGCTGGTGCCCCGTTCGGGCAGGCTGAACAGACTGACATGGCCCCCCGATTGTTGGGCGAAACCGTAAATCATCGACAAGCCCAAGCCGGTGCCCTGGCCAATGGGCTTGGTGGTGAAGAACGGGTCGAATGCCTTGGCCAGCACCAAGGGCGTCATGCCGGCGCCGTTGTCGCTGACGGTGATCATCACGTAGTCGCCGGCCTTGACCGGTTCCAGAGTCGTGATGTCGCTGCCGTCGAGGTGCACATTGGCGGTTTCGATCTGCAGCACGCCGCCATCGGGCATGGCGTCCCGGGCGTTGATCACCAGGTTGAGCAAGGCGTTTTCCAACTGACTGACATCCGTGCTGATCCGCCAGATGTCTTCGGCCAGTTGCAGTTTGAGTTCGATGTGGTCGCCCTTGGTTCGACTGAACAAGTCTTCGAGCGAGTGAATCAATTTGTTGGGGTTCAGCGGCTTGCGGTTGAGCGACTGCCGCCGGGAGAACGCCAGCAAGCGATGGGTGAGGGCGGCAGCACGGTTGGCCGAGGACACTGCCGCCTCGGTGAATCGGCCGATCTCGCTGGTACGGCCGTCGGCAATGTAGCGCTGCATCAGGTCGAGGCTGCCGATGATGCCAGTGAGCATGTTGTTGAAGTCATGGGCGATGCCGCCGGTAAGCTGGCCGACCGCATCCATTTTCTGGGCATGGCGCAAGGTGTCTTCGGCACGCTCACGTTCGAACATCTCATTCTGCAGGCGCTCGTTAGCCTCGGCCAGTTGGCGGGTGCGGGCGGCAACCCGTTCCTCAAGGGTTTCGTTCAGGTTGCGCAGGGCTTCTTCGGTCTTTTTGCTTTCGGTTTCATCGATCACGAAGAGGTAGAAACCGTTTACCGCGCCGTCTGCGCCGTGGCGTGGCAGGTAATTCATCAAGGCCTGGCGGATGCTGCCGTCGCGGTGTGGCGTGCTGATGCTGAAACTGCAGGGCCGGCCGGACAGTGCCTCGGTGATGTACGGGGCGCATAGCGCATAGGTTTCTTCGCCGAGCACTTCAAGAATGGTAAGCCCGTAAAGCTCTTGCGGCGTCAGGCCGTACCAGTCGAGGTACGCCGCATTATTCAGGCGAAAGCGTTCTTCGCGGTCGACGTAGCTGATCAGGACCGGCATGGCGTTGATGATCAGTTGCAGCTCGGTCTGGCTCTGGCGCAGGGCCTGTTCGGTGTGTTTGCGTTCGGTCAGGTCCAGGGCGGCGCCGAGGAAGCGCATCGGCCGGCCGTGGTGATCCTTGTAGCAGCGACCGCGGGCAAACACCCAGCGCATCTGGCCGTCGGTTTGCAGCAGGCGATACTCCTCGGCGTACTCAGTGCCGTGGGTGATGCAATGCTTGATGCTGCGGGCGATCAGGGCGCGGTCTTGCGGGTGTACGCCGTGCAGGTACTCGCTGATCGGCAACTGGCTGGCCATGGCCGGGTCGATGCCGTGCAGTTGGGCAAAATTCGCATCGGCGATGAAACGGTCCTCGCTGATGTCCCAGTCCCAGGTGCCGACCGCATCGGTGGCGGCGAGGGCCAGTTGCAGGCGCTCCTCGGTTTCACGCTGGGCCTTGAGGCTGGCCGCCGAGCGCTGTTCGAGTTCGAGGGCGATACGCCGGCGTTCGTTGGTTTCGATGGCGGTGACCAGGATCCCGGCCACCTTGGCACTTTCGTCACGGATCGGGCTGTAGGTCAGGTCGAGCCAGAGGTCAGTCTCCCGGCCCTCACGTTGCAGGGTGAAGCGCTGCTCGCTGTAGGTCCGCACCTGACCTTGCAGAACGGCGCTGTATATCGGGTCAGTAAAGTCTTTCAACTCTGGCCAGATCAAGTGTGTCGGTTGGCCGAAAGCGTGTGGATGTTTGCTTGCGCTGAGCAGGGCGAAGCCGTCGTTGTAGATCTGCGTCAGTTGCGGGCCCCATAGCAGCAACATCGGCATCGGTGAGTGAATCACGATATCCACGGCGGTTCGCAGGCTTTGTGGCCAGGTGCTGGCCGCGCCCAGCGGGCTGCTTGCCCAGTCGATTCGGGCGATCAAGGCCTGGGCATCGCTGGCGGTTGGTGTTGCGTTCATCCGGGAGTCCTGCGCCAATTCGCTATAGCAGGCGTCTATTCTTGCACAGGTGGCAGACACAGGTTGATTCGAAGGCTTGAGCGGTAAATGTGGGAGCGAGCTTGCTCGCGATGGCGTCGGGTCAATTTGCATTGATGTCAACTGACACTCCGCTATCGCGAGCAAGCTCGCTCCCACAGGTAACCGGGTTTCAAGACTGGAGTTCGGGCCTGTCTCGGTACTGCTCAAGCGCCTCGGGATTGGCCAGGGCATCGGTGTTTTTCACCTTCTGCCCGTGCACCACATGGCGTACCGCCAACTCAACGACTTTGCCACTGATGGTCCGGGGAATGTCGGTGACTGCGACAATCTTCGCCGGCACATGGCGTGGCGTGGTGTTGACGCGAATCGTCTGGCGGATCTGCTGTTGCAGCGCCTCGTCCAGTTCGACCCCGTCGCGCAACTGTACGAATAGCACCACCCGCACGTCATCCTGCCACTGCTGACCGATGGCCACGCTGTCGAGCACCTGGGGGACTTTCTCCACCTGACGATAGATTTCCGCCGTGCCGATACGCACGCCCCCGGGGTTGAGCACGGCATCGGAGCGACCGTGGATCATCATTGCGCCATGGGGCAGTTGTTCTGCGTAATCACCTTGGGCCCAGACGCCGGGGAACAGGCTGAAATAGGATTTGCGCAGTTTCTCGCCGTCGGGATCGTTCCACAGGCCAACGGGTATCGCCGGGAAGTGCCGGGTGCAGACCAGTTCGCCTTTTTCGCCGATCACCGGTTGGCCGGCGTCGTTCCACACTTCGACGGCCATGCCCAGGCTCTTGCCCATGATTTCGCCGCGCCTGACCGGCGACACAGGGTTGCCGTTGACGAAGCACGAGACGATGTCGGTGCCACCGGACATCGAGGCCAGACACACGTCAACCTTGAAGTCGCGATAGACGTAGTCGTAACTGTGCGGCGACAGCGCCGAGCCGGTGCATAGCAGCATCTTGAGGCTACCCAGGTCATGGCTTTCACGGGGCTTGATACCGCTGCTTTCCAGGGTCGCGAGGTATTTGGGGCTGGTGCCGAAGACACTGATGCCCTCGTCGTCGATCAGGTCGATCAAGCGTTGCGGGTCGGGGTGGAACGGCGAGCCGTCGTACAGCACCACCGCACTGCCGACCGCCAATGCCGACACCAGCCAGTTCCACATCATCCAGCCGCAGGTGGTGTAGTAGAACAGCCGCTCGCCGGGGCCGAGATCGCAGTGCAGGCCGTGTTCCTTGACGTGTTGCAGCAGTACGCCGCCGGTGCTGTGGACGATGCATTTGGGCACGCCGGTGGTGCCGCTGGAGTAGAGGATGTACAGCGGATGGGCGAAGGGCACTGGGACGAAATCCGGCTCGCCGCCAGGTTCATAGAAATCGTTCCACAGCGTCACATTGGCCGGGGTGCGCAAGTGTTCGATCCGCGTGTGCGGCCGCGCATAGGGCACGATGATCAACTGCTGCAACGACGGCAAGCGCTCGAGGATCTCGTTGACCTTGGCGGTCTGGTCGATTTCCTTGCCGGCGTAGCGATAACCGGCGCAGGTCACCAGCACTTTCGGTTCGATCTGGCCGAAACGGTCAACCACCCCTTGGGTGCCGAAGTCGGGCGAAGAGCAGGACCAGATTGCGCCAAGGCTGGTGGTGGCAAGCATGGCCACCAGGGTTTGCCAGGTGTTGGGCATGCACGCGGCGACCCGGTCGCCAACCCTGACACCGGCCGCGATCAGCCCGTTTTGAAAGCCGGCGACATGTTCCGCGAGCTCGGCCCAGGTCAAATGTTCACGCAGACCGTTTTCGCCAACGGCTATCACGGCGATCGCATCATCGCGACGCTGTAGCAGGTGTTCGGCAAAGTTCAGCGTTGCGCCGGGGAACCACTGGGCGCTGGGCATCTGCGGACCTTCGAGCAGCACCGCGTCGGGTTGCTCGTGGAAGCGGATGTCGAAGAAGTCGACGATGGCCTGCCAGAAGTCCGGGCGTTGCTCGATGGACCATTGGTGCAGGGCAGGGTAGTCGTCAATCTTGAGGTGATGCCGCTGATTGATGAAACGCCGGAAGGCCTCCATGCGGGTCTTGCCAATGCGTTTGGCGTCAGGTTGCCAGAGGATGTCGGACATGATTTGCCTCTTCTTATGTCTTTAGATCCATTCGCGGGCAAGCCCGCTCCCACAGACACCACAGAACCTGTGGGAGCGAGCTTGCTCGCGATGAACTATAACGCGGTTCAGCGGCTGATCACTGCGCCAACCACCCACCATCGACATTCCACGCCGCGCCACGCACCTGGCTGCCGGCTTCGCTACACAAGAACAGCACCAGTTCACCCAGTTGCGGCGGTGTCACGAACTCCAGCGATGGCTGTTTCTCAGCAAGTAAATCATGCTGTGCCTGCTGCGGATCAACCCCACTGGCGGCACGATCATCAATCTGCTTTTGCACCAGCGGCGTCAATACCCAGCCTGGGCAGATCGCGTTGCAGGTGACCTGGGTGGTCGCGGTTTCCAGCGCGACCACTTTGGTCAAGCCGATCACCCCGTGCTTGGCGGCGACATAGGCTGACTTGCCCACCGAGCCGACCAGGCCATGCACCGAAGCAATGTTGATCACCCGGCCCCAGCCCTTGGCGCGCATGCCTGGCAGGCTCAAACGGGTGCTGTGGAACACCGAGGACAGGTTGATGGCGATGATCGAATCCCAGCGCTCTACCGGAAACTCATCCACCGCTGCCACGTGTTGAATGCCAGCGTTGTTGACCAGAATGTCGACACCGCCGAATTCGCGCTCGGCGTAGGCGATCATGTCGGCAATTTGTGCCGGATCGCTGACATCGGCCGGGTGATGGCCGACCTTGCCGCCGAACTGTTCGACTTCGGCAATCACCCTGGATGCATCGCCAAAGCCGTTGAGAATCAGGTTGGCCCCGGCCTTGGCCAGGCTGAGGGCTATCCCCAGGCCGATGCCGCTGGTGGAACCGGTGACCAGTGCGGTCTTGCCCGAAAGAGTCGTCATGAATACCTCACACAATGCCAGTGGCGTAGAAGGTGCCGATCACTACGAAAACCGCCAGGGTCTTGATCAGCGTAATACAGAAAATGTCTTTGTAAGCTTCGCGGTGGGTCAGCCCGGTGACCGCCAGCAGGGTAATGACGGCGCCGTTGTGCGGCAGGGTGTCCATGCCACCGCTGGCCATGGCGGCGACCCGGTGCAGCACTTCCAGCGGAATGTTCGCCGCATGGGCGGCGCTGATGAACTGCTCGGACATCGCCGCCAGCGCGATGCTCATGCCACCCGAGGCGGAACCGGTGATGCCCGCCAGCAGGGTCACGGTAATCGCTTCGTTGACCAGTGGGTTGGGAATGCTCTTGAGCCAGTCGGCCAGCACCAGAAAGCCCGGCAAGGACGCGATCACCGCGCCGAAACCGTATTCCGAGGCGGTGTTCATCGCCGCCAGCAAGGCACCGCTCACCGCACTTTTACTGCCTTCGGCCAGCTTGCGGCTGATCGCCTTGTAGCCAAACACCAGCACCATGAGGATGCCGACCAGCAAGGCTGCCTGTACCGCCCAGATCGCCGTGAGCTTGGCGATTTCCGTGGTCACTGGCGCGGCCATGCCCGGCAGCGCGAGGCTATGGGTCTTGCCATACACCTGCGGAATCCAATGGGTGAACAGCAGGTTCATGATGCCCACCGCCAGCAGTGGCGAGAGTGCCAGCCACGGGTTGGGCAGCTTGAGGTCGGCGGCGGTTTCCGGTTCATTGCGCAGGTCAGAACCATAGCCTTCACCGGCACGCTGGGCCTTGTTGCGCTGGCGCTGGAGAAACAGCATGCCGGCACAGAACACGAAGATCGTGCCGATCACCCCCAGCCACGGCGCCGCCCACGCGGTGGTGTTGAAGAACGTGCTGGGGATGATGTTCTGGATTTGTGGCGTGCCGGGCAGGGCGTCCATGGTGAACGAGAACGCACCCAGGGCAATGGTCGCCGGAATCAGGCGCTTGGGGATGTTGCTTTGGCGGAACATCTCGGCGGCAAACGGATAGACCGCGAACACCACCACAAACAGCGACACGCCGCCGTAGGTCAGCAAGGCGCAGACCAGCACGATCACCAGCATCGCCTGGCGGGTGCCCAGCAGGCGAATCGCCGCGGCGACGATGGAGCGCGAGAAACCGGACAGTTCGATCAGCTTGCCGAACACCGCGCCGAGCAGGAAGACCGGGAAATACAGTTTGATGAAACCGACCATTTTTTCCATGAACACCCCGGTGAAAGCGGGGGCGACGGCAGACGGGTCAGTCAGCAGGACAGCGCCGAGGGCGGCAATCGGGGCAAAGAGGATAACGCTGTAGCCACGGTAGGCAGCCAGCATCAGCAGCGCGAGGGCTGCCAAGGCAATGATCACACTCATGGTGTGTCTCTCCTGGGTTGTTATTTTTGTTGGGTGAAGCCTGGTAGGAGAGGCGTGTAGCGAGTTTTGTGCCAGATGTTTAAGTTGTTGAAATATAAGGATATATTTGATTTTTGTGGGCTGGATTCGAGTGCTTTGTCTCTGATTGGAGACTTTTGGCGATTGTGCTGGCCTCATCGCGAGCAAGCTCGCTCCCACAGTAGACCGTGTTCTCCCGAACTACTCTGTCTCCCTGTGGGAGCGAGCCTGCTCGCGAAGATCTGTCTAATAATGGAGATGCATGTCTCTTTGTGGAGACTCGACGATCCCCAACGCCACCATCTTCTTGTACAACGTCGACCGGCCAAGCCCCAGCCGTGCCGCTGCATCAATTACCTTGCCCCCGCATTGCGCAAGGGTGGTTTCAATCAATTGCCGGTCAAATCGCTCCCGCGCGGCACTGAACGTCTCATGGGCAAGCGGCTCGACGGTCAAGGGCGCCACGCGCTCCACCTGGGTGAACGTACCAATCGCCGCGCGGATGTCCGCCGCCGTCAGGCGCAAGTCATCACTGAGCAGCGCGGCCCGCTCCAGCACATTGCGCAGTTCCCGGATGTTCCCCGGCCAGGCGTGTTGCCCCAACAGTTCCAGGGCTTCGTGGTGCAGTTCATGCTGGCTGCGCAGTTCCTCAAGAATTGCTTCACTGAGCGCCGGCACGTCATCCAGGCGGTCGCGCAGGGGGGGAACCTGGATCGGCAGCACATTGAGGCGGTAGTACAAATCGGCGCGGAATTCGCCGCGTTTGATCGCCGCTTCCAGGTCCGTAGAGGTTGCGGCGATCACCCGCACATCGCTCTGGATCACTTCGTTGGAGCCCACCGGCTCGAATTCCTTTTCCTGCAACACTCGCAGCAGTTTGCTTTGCAGGGGCAGCGGCATGTCGCCGATTTCGTCGAGGAACAGTGTGCCGCCCTGGGCGATCTGCAATTTGCCGGCGCGGCCCTTGCGGTCGGCACCGGTGAACGCGCCGGGGGCGGTGCCGAAGAATTCGGCCTCCAGCAGCGATTCGGGAATCGCCGCGCTGTTGACACTGACAAACGCCTTGTGCGCACGGGGCGAGGCATTGTGGATCGCCTGGGCCAGCAACTCCTTGCCGGTACCGGTTTCACCAAGCAACAGCACCGGCGATTCGGTACTCGCACTGCGCCGGGCGCGGCGTTTGACTTCCAGGCTGGCGGCGCTGGTGCCGATGAAATGGGCAAAGTTGTATTTGGTCTGCCGCGCCCGCAGCAGCGAGCGGGTGGAAGCCAGTTCTTCCTGCATGCTCATGTAGCGCTTGAGCATCGGCGACAGGCTGCGCAATTCGTCGAACAGGGCAAAACCGATGGCACCGATCACTACGCCGGCGTCATCGTGAATCGGCAGGCGCATGACCACCAGCGGCTCTTTGGGAGTGTCTTGCATATCCAGCAAAATCGGCCGGCCGCTGCGCACCACTTCACGCAACAGGCTGCCGGGGATCACGCTTTCGCAGGGCTTGCCGATTGCGCCTTGCGCCGATTGCAGGCCGAAGCGCCGGGCATAACGCTCATTCATCCAGACGATGTTGGCATCGCGGTCGACAATCACCGTGCCCTCGCTCGACTGCTCGATGATCTCGAACAACGAGCGGATCGCCAGCAAGCGAACGCGCTGGTAGTCCTTGAGGCTTTCGGTGGTGTTCATGGGCTTGATCCTGATGATTTATTGCCTGTGCAGGCCTCATCGCGAGCAAGCTCGCTCCCACATTGAATTTGTGTCGTTCACAAAACCCTGTGGGAGCGAGCTTGCTCGCGATTGGGGCGACGTGGTCTGAGGATTATGCCTGCCCCAACAACGCAGCCGCCAACAGCTCCTTGGTGTACGGATGCTGCGGCGAATCAAACACCTCATGGCTGGCGCCGCGTTCCACCACTTTGCCGTCCTTGATCACGATCATGTCGTGGGCCAGGGCGCGCACCACCGCCAGGTCATGGCTGATGAACAGGTAGGTCAAACCGTGTTTTTCCTGAAGCTGGCGGAGCAGGGCGACCACTTGTTTCTGCACCGTGCGGTCGAGCGCCGAGGTCGGTTCGTCGAGCAGGATCAGCGCCGGCTTCAGCACCAGCGCCCGGGCGATGGCGATACGCTGGCGCTGCCCCCCGGAGAACTCGTGGGGATAGCGATGGCGACTTTGCGGGTCGAGGCCGACTTCGCTCAATGCCCGGATCACTTCGGCATTGCACTCTTCAGGGCTCAACTGGCTGTGCACTTCCAGGCCTTCGCTGATGATTTGTGCCACGGACATCCTTGGGCTGAGGCTGCCGAAGGGGTCCTGGAACACCACCTGCATCTTCTTGCGCCACGGTCGCAGCTGTTTTTGCGTTAGACCGTCCAGTGCCTGGCCTTGAAAGCGGATACCGCCTTCGGAGTCGAGCAAACGCAGAATCGCCTGACCCAGGGTGGACTTGCCGGAACCGGACTCACCGACGATGCCCAGGGTTTTGCCGTGCTGAATATTCAGGCTGATGCCATCGACGGCGCGCAGCCAGGTCTTGCGTTGAAACAGGCCGCCACCGACGGGAAACCGCACCTGCAGGTTGTCCACCTCCAGTACGTTTTCGCGCTCGTCCCGGGGCAAGGCTTCGCCCTCGGGTTCGGCGTGCAGCAATACACAGCTGTAAGGGTGCTTCGGTTCGGTGAACAGGATTTCGCAAGGCGCCTGCTCGACGATTTCCCCGGCCTTCATCACGCACACGCGCTGGGCGATACTGCGCACCAGGTTAAGGTCATGGCTGATCAGCAACAGCGACATGCCCAGCCGTTGTTGCAGGGATTTGAGCAGCAGCAGGATCTTGCGCTGCACCGTCACATCCAGCGCAGTAGTCGGTTCGTCGGCGATCAGCAGTTCCGGTTCGCACGCCAGGGCCATGGCGATCATCACCCGCTGGCGCTGCCCGCCGGACAATTGATGGGGATAGGCCTTGAGGCGTTCCTCGGGTTTCTGGATGCCCACCAGGTGCAGCAATTCGAGAATCCGCTCTTGCGCCGCCTTGCCCGCCAGGCCTTTGTGCACCAGCAGCGTTTCGCCGATCTGCTTTTCAATGCTGTGCAGCGGGTTGAGAGAGGTCATCGGCTCCTGGAAGATCATCGCGATGCGATTGCCGCGCAGTTGTCGCAACTTGCCGGCATCGGTGCCCACCAGTTCCTGGCCGCGATAGCGAATGCTGCCCGTTGTCTCGGTATCGGTTTGCGGCAGCAATTGCAGGATCGAGTGGGCCGTCACCGACTTGCCCGAACCCGATTCACCCACCAGCGCCAGGCATTCGCCGGGACGGATGTCCAGGCACAGATTGCGCACCACGGTCTGGCCGCTGAAGGCCACGCTGAGGTCACGGATTTCGATCAGGTTGGTCATATCAACATTCCGTATTCAAGAGCATGCATCAAGATCGCGGATCAAGATCGCGGATCAAAAGCGTCGCGCAGTGCTTCGCCAATGAACACCAGTAAAGAAAGAATCAGCGCCAAAGTGAAGAACGCCGTCAGGCCCAGCCACGGTGCTTGCAGGTTTTGCTTGCCCTGGCCGATCAGCTCGCCCAGGGAAGCGCTGCCGGCAGGCATGCCGAAGCCGAGGAAGTCCAGCGCCGTCAGGGTGGAAATCGCTCCGGTGAGAATGAACGGCAAGTAGCTCAAGGTCGCGTTCATGGCGTTGGGCAGAATGTGCCGTACGATGACTTTGCGGTCGGTCAGGCCCAGCGCGCGCGCGGCCTTGACGTATTCCAGGTTGCGCCCGCGCAGGAACTCGGCACGCACCACGTCCACCAGGGCCAGCCATGAAAACAGCGCCATGATCCCCAGCAGCCACCAGAAATTCGGCTCGACGAAACCCGACAGGATGATCAGCAGGTACAGCACCGGCAACCCGGACCACACCTCCAGCAGGCGCTGGCCGAGCAAATCCACCCAGCCGCCGTAATAACCTTGCAGTGCCCCGGCCGCGATGCCGATCAGGGCACTGACAAAGGTCAGCATCAAGGCAAACAGGATCGACACCCGGGCACCGAAGATCACCCGGGCCAGAACGTCCCGTGCCTGGTCGTCGGTGCCCAGCCAATTGATGCTGGAGGGCGGACTGGGGGCGGGTATGTTCAGGTCATAGTTGGGTGTGTCGTCACTGAACGGAATCGGTGGAAACAGCAACCAGCCACCGTCCTTCTCGATCAGCTTCTGCACGTAGTCGCTGCGGTAGTCGGCCTGGAATGGCAGCTGCCCGCCGAATTCCTGTTCGGTGTGGCGCTTGAAGACCGGAAAGTACCACTGGCCTTGGTAGCTGACCATCAGCGGTTTGTCGTTGGCGATCAGTTCGCCGCCCAGGGTCATCAGGAACAGGCCGACAAACAGCCAGAGTGACCACCAGCCCCGGCGGTTTTTCTTGAAGCGCTCGAAGCGCCGGCGTGCCAACGGTGAAAGCTTGAACATCAGGCGTTCCTCGCGGCGAAGTCGATACGTGGGTCGACCAGGGTGTAGCAGAGGTCGCCGACCAGTTTTATCAAAAGGCCGAACAGGGTGAAGATGAACAGGGAGCCGAACACCACCGGATAGTCCCGGGATACCGCTGCTTCGTAACTCATGCGGCCCAGGCCGTCGAGGGAGAAGATCACCTCGATCAGCAGGGAACCGGCAAAAAACACACTGATGAACGCCTGGGGAATGCCCGACACCACCAGCAGCATGGCGTTGCGGAACACGTGTCCATAGAGCACTCGTCGTTCACTCAAGCCCTTGGCACGGGCAGTGACCACATACTGGCGGGTGATTTCATTGAGGAACGAGTTCTTGGTGAGGATGGTCAGCGTGGCGAAGCCGCCGATCACCAGCGCGGTCACCGGCAACACCAGATGCCAGAAGTAGTCAGCCACTTTGCCCAGGGTCGATAGCGAGTCGAAGTTGTCCGAGACCAGTCCACGAACCGGGAACCAGTTCAGTGAAGTGCCACCGGCAAAGACCACGATCAGGAACATCGCAAACAGGAACGCCGGCATGGCATAGCCGATGATGATCGCGGTACTGCTCCAGATGTCGAACTGGCTGCCATGATGCACGGCCTTGCGGATGCCCAGGGGAATCGACACCAGGTAGGTGATCAGCGTCGCCCAGAGCCCGAGGGAAATGGTCACGGGCATTTTTTCGAGGATCAGGTCGGTGACGGTAGCGCCGCGGAAGAAGCTCTTGCCGAAGTCCAGGCGTGCGTAGCTGGTGAGCATCAGCCAGAGGCGTTCGTGTGCCGGTTTATCGAAGCCGTACTGTTTTTCAATGTCCTTGATCAACTGCGGATCGAGCCCGCGACTGGCCCGGGACTTGCCGCTCATGGCTTCGCCGGAACCGCCGCCAACTGCTGCGCCGCCAATGCCTTGCAGGTGTGCGATGGCCTGTTCGACCGGCCCGCCCGGCGCGGCCTGGACGATGACAAAGTTGACCAGAAGAATGATCACCAGCGTCGGAATGATCAGCAGCAGGCGCCGTAATATATAAGCCCACATCAGTGCGGTCCTCCGGGTTTGCCACGGCGGATACGCTCGGCCGTCATCTGTTGGTTGGTCAATGGCGTGGTGCTCATCTCCCACCAGCTTTCGATGGCTTCGTCGTTGCTCGCCTGCACGTTCGGGATGCCAAAGCGGTTCCACCAGACCGTCGAGGTGCCCGGCGGGTAATAGTTGGGAATCCAGTAGTAATTCCATTGCAGCACCCGGTCCAGGGCGTGAGCGTAATGCAGCATGTCAGCCTGGGTGTTGGCACGGATCAGCCCGGTGATCAGGGTGTCCACTGCCGGGTTCTTCAACACCATGTAGTTGTTTGATCCCGGGTCGGTGGCCGCCGCCGAACCAAAATAATTGAGCAGTTCGTTTCCCGGAGAGGTGGTGACCGGATAGCCGGTGACGATCATGTCGTAGTCGCGGCTCATCAGGCGATTGACATACTGGGACGAGTCGATGCGGCGGATGTTCAGGTCGATGCCGATCTGTTTCAACGTGCGTTTATAGGGCAGCAGCAGACGGTCCATGCCGTTCTGACTGATCAGGAACGTGAAGCTCAACGGCTCGCCGTCGGCATTGACCAGTTGATCGCCATCGGGTTTCCAGCCGGCCTGTTCGAGCAAGTCCAGGGCTTGCAGTTGCTTGTCGCGGATCACGCCGCTGCCATCGGTCTTCGGCGCTTCGAACACCTTGGTGAATACTTCGTCGGGAATCCGCCCACGCAGCGGTTCGAGAATCGCCAGCTCACCCGCATCCGGCAGTTGCCGGGCCGCAAGATCGGTATTGGAGAAAAAGCTCTGCTGGCGGATGTACATGTCGCGCATCATCTGCCGGTTGGTCCACTCGAAGTCCCACAGCATCGCCAGCGCCTGGCGCACGCGACGGTCCTGGAACATGGGCTTTTGCAGATTGAACACAAAACCCTGGGCCGGCTGCGGCGCCTCTGTGGCGAGATGGGCCTTTTGCAGGCGACCGTCGCTCAGGGCCGGGCTGTCGTAGCCGATGGAGTAAGCGGTGGCGGAAAATTCCCGGTTGTAGTCATAGGCGCCACCGCGCAACACCTGGCGCGCTACGTCGGTATCGCCGAAGTATTCGATGCTGAAGTGATCGAAGTTGTACAGGCCACGACTGACCGGCAGGTCCTTGCCCCACCAATCGGGATTGCGCTCGAAGGTGATGCTGCGTCCGGAGTCGATCTTGCCGACTTTATAGGGGCCGCTGCCCAGCGGCGCTTCATAGCCGCCGCCACTGGCGAAATCGCGGCTCTTCCACCAGTGTTCGGGAAACACCGGCAAGGTCGCGATATCCAGGGGCAGGGTACGATTTTCGTTGTTCTTGAAATCAAAGCGGATAGTCAGCGGCGATTCCACTTCGACGCCTTTGACGTCGGCGAACTGGGTGCGGTAGCGCAGGCTGCCCTGGGTGATCAGCAGGTCGAAGGAGTAACGCACGTCTTCGGCGGTAATCGGTTTGCCATCGGCAAAACGCGCCTTGGGGTTGAGGTAAAAGCGCAGGGACTGGCCGTCTTCGGCGCGCTCCATCTTTTCTGCCACCAGGCCGTACACGGTGTACGGTTCGTCCAGCGAGCGCTGTGCCAGAGGCGAATAGAGCAGGCCATCGATCTGCGTGACGCCGATGCCTTTGTCGATGTAAGGCAAGACATGGTCGAATTGACCGATTTCGATCGCCGAGCGCCGCATCGTGCCGCCCTTGGGGGCCAGCGGATTGGTGTAGGCGAAATGGCTGAAACCGGCAGGGTATTTGGCCGGTTCGCCGTATACGGTCATTGCCGCTTGTGGTGTCGCATTCACACCCGCGGCACCCGACAGCAGGGTCACGGCCGTGAACAACAAGGTAGGGAAAGCCAGTCGCATTGTCAGCCTTAGAGCCGGGTGGTCGTTAACGACAATTTGTACGCTAGCGGCGCGTCCCTCGCCAGCCGAATTACGCACCTGAAACACAACGGCCCACCAAAAGGCGGGCCGTTGTGAGAGTAGTTCAAGCGTCGATCAGTCCTGACGGCTGGTCACTTCCAGCAGGTGGTAACCGAACTGGGTCTTGACCGGGCCCTGCACCACATTGATGGGTGCGCTGAAAACCACGGTGTCGAATTCCTTGACCATCTGGCCTGGACCGAACGAACCCAGGTCACCGCCCTGGCGGCTGGAAGGGCAGGTGGAGTTTGCCTTGGCAACTTCGGCGAAATCGGCGCCAGTCTCGATTTGGGTCTTGAGTTCGTTGCACTTGGCTTCGGAGGCAACAAGGATGTGACGGGCAGTGGCTTTAGCCATGGAAAAATACTCCTTTCAATACTCGATAAAGTGCTGAGCCTACCGGATTCAGTGAGCTATTTCTCCTCAAAGTTCCGTTCCACGCGGGACCCATGGCAGGTGGCACCTCAAAGGCCTGCGTCTCTCAAGCGTTCGGCATGCTGGACATACAGTTCGATCGGGTCGACACCTGTGCGCAACTGGCCGGTCGGTTGACCAATGGTGTCCAGATGATCCAGCGCATAGTCGGAGCGGATAACCGTACCCAGATGGGAACTGAAGCGACCGACCAACCCGTCGTTCTGCTCGCTTTCCGTGACGAAATAACCGGAAAGGGCCCGGCAGAACGCGTTGAGCGGATCGAACGCATTGAGCCCGGCCTCGAGAACATTCGACTGCAGCACGCCGCTCCACGAGTAGTAACGCACACCGTTGACCCGTTCACGCCCCTTGCCACCCCAGAGGGTGGGCAGCCCTTGCGGGTATTTGTCGTTGAATGCGCCTACGCCTTCGGTGGTCAGCGCATTGAGGGCCGCAATGGCGTTCTGCGGTTGGTACTGGTTGTCGCTCAATGTTGCGAGGAAGTCGGCGAACAGGGTCACCACCGTCTCGGCCACCTGTTCCGGAAGGCAGCCCGGTGCCAATGCCTTGCGCAGGAAATCGGCCAGTTCCGAGCCATGGTTCGGCCCGCTGACGGAAGTCACCGACGCCACGCTGTGTGGCGCTATCGCTGCGGCATAACGTGCGGTCAGTGCGCCCTGGCTATGACCTATGAGGTTGACTTTGCGTGAACCGGTTCCTTCCAGTACCCGCTCGATCTGCGTGAGCAATTGGTCACCGCGTACCTCGGTGTCATGGGTGGCCGACATGTAGGGGACGAACACCCTTGCTCCGGCGTTCCTCAACGCCTGCCTGATGTCGTGAAAGAGTTCGAATTTGCCGATTCTTTCGAAGCCGAAAAGGCCGTGGACCAGCAGTATTGGATAACAAGTGCTTGCATTCCTTTGCATGTTCATTCCTTTGCACAGAAGTTCGTTGGGACTGCATGGCGTTTCACTCTAAAACACTCGAGGTTGGCGCGATGTATGAAAAGTCCGCCGAAACTTGCGGAATGCGGAATAGAACAAGTGCGAATGTTCAAGTGCGGCTGAGGCCTTAGTCGGAATAAATTGATGACTTTTCACGGCAATCAGGTTGCTGCTGATCAAAAACCTACTTCGTATGTATCGATTTTCCGAGCGAGCCGGGGTGAGAGGCCGACATCACGGCTGTTTGCCGTGAGGTTAAATAGTCGTCATCCAAAGCCGGCCACCTGTTCGGTGTTTATTCCAAGGACTGGAGCGAATGAATGACTGTTTACGAACCCGATACCTTGAATCTCGCGCAGCAACCATTACCAGCTCCAATACTTGAACAGGCGGAAAACGGCGTTCTAAACCCCTCTGACAGAAAAGCCGTCATCAGGGTCCAGCCTTATCCGGGCATGACCTGCGGCGACAAATTGCTATTGAGTTGGGCGGGTCTGGATGCTGATGGTGTCGCCTGCAACCATCAGGTCGCGCGCTTTGTCACTGAGGACCGGGTCGGCGAGGATATGATCTTTGCCGTGGTTAGCGCACATATTGCGACGCTTGACGGTGGTTCACTCGAAATCAGTTACTCACTCACGAGCACCCGTTTTGCCGAGCCCGTGCACTCCCACCGTTTGCAACTGAGTGTGGGTGATGTGCAATCCGACCTGTTGCCTGCGACAGTGAACGACGCGGTGGGTAGAACGCTTGATCCGGATCGGGTGAAAGAAGGGGCGATCGTTACGATCAAACCCTATGCACGCATGGCGGCGGGCGACTGGGTATTGCTGACCTGGGCTGGCGTCTCGGTCGAAGGAAGTTTTAGTGATGCACTCAAGGTCGAGTCCTTTGCGGTGGGGGAGGAACTGTCGTTTTGGGTCAGTCCAGAGTGCATTGCGCCGAATCTGGGCTCCTCCGTTTCCATCGATTATTGCGTCAAGCAAGCAGGTCAGGGGCCTCGTTACTCTGAAGTCACGGCACTGATGGTCGACATCCTGGAACAGCGACCACTGCCAGGGCCCATTGTGCTGGAGGCCGACGAAGGTTGGGTGGATCTGCATGATGCACAGGATGGCGTGACCGTCGTCATCGAAAACGCCAGGGCTGATAGAGGTGAACTGATTTACCTGAGATGCGACGGGGAGAAGTTCAATCACTGTAACGAGCGCGAAATAACCAGAGACACTGCGGGCGAGCCACTGGTGTTCATCGTTCCCTACCGGTTCTGGAGGGAGCATCGAGACTCCGCGATCCGTGTTTCCTATTCAGTCGAGCGCCTTGACGGCACCCGCCAGCAATCCGGAGTGACACTGGTTCAAGTGCAGTCCCTGATGGGGCATTGACTGCCATTTGCCCTCCAGTGTTCGCATGAAGGCCGGAGGGCACATGGATGATGCTGATTATCGGGCGTTGTTTGATGCCCACAGCCGATCTGCTGCTTCAAGCAACAGTTGTTCTGTCCCGGCCCAGCCGAGGCAGCCATCAGTCACTGACACACCGTATTGCAATGACGAACTCAACGGCTGGCAGCCCTCGAACAAATGGCTCTCGATCATCATGCCGATCAGCGAACGATCACCTTGCAGGCGTTGTTCAAGTACATCCTTGAACACGGCTGGTTGGTTTAACGGGTTTTTGCCGCTATTGGCGTGACTGCAATCGACCATGATCCGAGCCGGAATCCTGAGTCTGGTCAGGTCGCTGTTCACTTGGGCAATGCTGGCGCTGTCGTAGTTCGGCCCGCGATGGCCGCCGCGCAATACCAGGTGAGTGTCCGCATTGCCCGGAGTTTGAATGATCGCCGGATGTCCCTGGCTATCGACACCGAAATGGCGATGGGGATGAGCCGCGGAGCGCATGGCGTCGCTGGCGACACCGACACCACCGTCAGTCCCGTTCTTGAACCCAACAGGCATGCCCAGGCCGCTGGCCATTTCCCGATGGATCTGCGACTCCGTCGTGCGTGCGCCTATTGCCACCCAACTCAGCAGGTCGTCGAAGTAACCGGCGGCCATCGGTTGCAGCAGTTCGGTGGCCACGGGCAAGCCCAGGCGGAGCATCTCGCGCATCAGCTCGCGGGACAGCGTCAGGCCGGCGGCCATGTCATCGCTGCCATCGAGGTGCGGGTCGTAGGCCAGGCCTTTCCAGCCAACCGTGGTGCGGGGTTTTTCGACGTAGGCGCGCATCACCAGCAGCATTTCGTCGCTGACTTCGGCGGCGAGTCGGGCAAGTTTGCCGGCGTATTCGAGGGCTGACTTCGGGTCGTGTATCGAGCAGGGGCCGACGATGACCAGCAAGCGGGAGTCTTCACCGTTGAGGATCGCGCGAACCGCCTGGCGGTGGGCGGTGACTTGCCGGGACAGGGCATTGCTGAGGGGCAATTGCTGTTTGAGTTGCAATGAGCTGGGCAGACGCAGGGTCAGCGCTTCATTGGCAGGGCTCATGGTGGACAGCGGCAGTGCGGAGACGGACGAGTTCATATTCAAGGCTTCCTGGGCTGGTCGCGGGTTCGTGCCCGCGCGCTCGGCCCTACTGGGGTGTTCGACAATTGGCCGGATTGGCTGCGTGTGTGTGCTTGCCACCTGTGGGTGACCGATCGGAGGCGGCAGGCTGTCCCGAGCGGAGGGTGGTAAATCGCCAGGCGGTAAAACTGTCTTGACGGTAATAAGTGGCGTAGTTCATGTGCTGAATCCTCTAAATGTCTGGTGTGTCGCTAAAAGTGTCGGGACTGAAAAAACAAAACCCCCGGTCGGGAGGCCGACCGGGGGTTGAGAATTCTCTGGTGGCGACCCGTTTAAAGTGGGCGCCGTGTGGGTATCAGGCGCGCCAGTGGCTAAACCAATACCCAAAATAAAAGCTGACCGGAGCACAACCGTCATTCACCCGGGCAGCCGCAACCGAGCGCGGGGCGCTGGCGGTACGAAGCTGCAAGAGGGTGTTGAACATGGTATGTCTCCGATGGATGGGTCGAGCTTACTAGAGGCCGGTACGCAGATTCAATCAGAAAATGCTATCGGCCAACGACGTCACTTTCTATCGCTTGAGCGAACACACAGTGCGTCTCAACGACAAACACATCGTCACAAGGCGATCGATCAGGTACTGGTTCTGGCCCGTCAGGAGCGGCGTCCGGCGTTGCGCCTGACGGTTTTCGAAAACAACCCGGCGCAAGCGTTGTACGAGCGCAAGGGATTGAGGGGGGGGGCAAGGACGAGTGTTTCCTGAGGATACAGCTGGATATCTCCGGTCGGGATTGCTGCAACACGCTTGCAACAAGCCTTTCAAGATGAATTGAAACTTTTAATCTGACGCTTTCCGCTAGGTCTGCCAGATGCTTTTTGCTAAGGTGTCTGGCATTCCAATAAGACCATATTGCGAGGTGTCTGCTTGATTAGGGTGCTAGTAGTCGATGACCATGATCTCGTTCGTACAGGCATTACACGAATGCTGGCTGACATCGATGGCCTGCAAGTAGTCGGCCAGGCCGAGTCGGGAGAGGAATCCCTGCTCAAGGCGCGTGAGCTGAAACCCGATGTGGTGCTGATGGACGTCAAGATGCCGGGTATCGGCGGTCTTGAAGCCACTCGCAAATTATTGCGCAGTCATCCGGATATCAAAGTCGTCGCGGTGACCGTGTGTGAAGAGGACCCGTTTCCTACGCGGCTGTTGCAGGCCGGTGCGGCAGGGTACCTGACCAAGGGGGCCGGTTTGCCGGAAATGGTCCAGGCCATCCGCCTGGTATTCGCCGGGCAACGCTACATCAGCCCGCAAATTGCCCAGCAGCTGGCGATCAAGTCCTTCCAGCCCACCAACGATTCGCCTTTCGATGCCTTGTCGGAGCGGGAAATCCAGATCGCGCTGATGATCGTCGGCTGCCAGAAAGTACAGATCATTTCCGATAAGTTGTGCCTGTCCCCGAAAACCGTGAACACCTACCGTTACCGCATCTTCGAAAAGCTTTCGATCAGCAGTGATGTCGAATTGACGCTATTGGCGGTTCGTCATGGCATGGTCGACGCCAGCCTCTGAAAATGAACGACACCTTTGATCCGAGCGCCTTTCTGTCCACCGTTAGCGGGCGACCCGGCGTGTACCGCATGTTCGACAGCGAAGCGCGGTTGCTCTACGTCGGCAAGGCGAAGAACCTCAAGAATCGCCTGTCGAGTTACTTTCGCAAGACCGGGCTTGCCCCCAAGACCGCCGCACTGGTAGCGCGTATCGCCCAGATCGAAACGACGATCACGGCCAACGAAACCGAAGCCTTGCTGCTTGAGCAGACGCTGATCAAGGAATGGCGTCCGCCCTACAACATCCTGCTGCGCGACGATAAATCCTACCCCTACGTCTTTCTCTCCGACGGAGAGTTTCCGCGACTGAGCATTCATCGCGGCGCGAAAAAGGCCAAGGGTAAATATTTCGGTCCTTACCCGAGCGCTGGCGCGATTCGCGAAAGCCTGAGCCTGCTGCAAAAGACGTTTTTCGTTCGGCAGTGCGAAGACAGTTTTTACAAGAACCGCACCCGTCCTTGTCTGCAATACCAGATCAAGCGCTGCAAGGCACCCTGCGTCGGGCTGGTGGAGCCCCAGGTGTACGCCGAAGATGTGCGCCACTCGGTGATGTTTCTTGAGGGGCGCAGCAATGCTCTGACAGACGAGTTGTCCGCCGGCATGGAAGAGGCGGCGATCAATCTCGAGTTCGAACGAGCAGCCGAATTGCGGGACCAGATTGCGTTACTGCGCCGGGTTCAGGATCAGCAGAGCATGGAAGGCGGGACCGGGGACGTCGATGTGATTGCCGCCTTCGTCAACCCGGGCGGTGCCTGTGTTCACTTGATCAGCGTGCGGGGCGGGCGGGTACTGGGAAGCAAGAACTTCTTCCCTCAGGTGGGTATTGAAGAAGACGTTAGCGAAGTCATGGCTGCATTTCTCGGCCAGTACTTTATCAGCAGTCCTGAGCGCGACTTGCCAAGTGAGCTGATCGTCAATGTGGTCCACGACGACTTTCCAACACTGATTGCCGCCATTGACGAGTTGCGCGGTCGCGAACTGACCATCAGCCATCGCGTGCGGGGTACGCGGGCGCGCTGGCAACAATTGGCGGTGACCAATGCCGAGCAGGCACTGAGTGCGCGGCTGGCGAATCGTCAGCACATTACGGCGCGCTTCGATGCACTGGCCGAGGTCCTGAAGCTGGATGAGCCTCCTCAACGACTTGAGTGCTACGACATCAGTCATTCCAGTGGCGAGGCGACGGTGGCGTCCTGCGTGGTCTTCGGCCCCGAAGGCCCGATCAAATCCGATTACCGCCGGTATAACATCGAGGGCGTTACGGCCGGCGATGACTACGCAGCGATGCATCAGGCGTTGACCCGACGCTTCAGCAAGCTGAAGGACGGGGAGGGCAAGCTGCCGGATATCCTGTTGGTAGATGGCGGGAAAGGTCAGTTGTCCATGGCCCGCGACGTGCTCGATGAATTGGCCGTGCCTGATTTGATTCTGCTCGGCGTCGCAAAAGGCGCGACGCGCAAGGCCGGTTTCGAAACCCTGTACCTGAACGACGCTGCACATGAGTTCACGTTGCGCGGCGATTCTCCCGCGTTGCACCTGATCCAGCAGATTCGCGACGAAGCCCACCGGTTTGCCATTACCGGGCACCGCGCCCGGCGTGGAAAAACCCGTCGGACGTCTACACTGGAAGGCGTCGCCGGCGTCGGACCCACACGTCGGCGGGATTTGTTGAAACATTTTGGTGGATTGCAGGAGCTGTCTCGTGCAAGCATCGAAGAAATTGCCAAAGCCCCCGGGATCAGTAAAAAGCTCGCAGAGTTGATTTATGCAAATCTGCACAGCGAGTAGAATGCCCCCTCACCTCGTAGCCAGTTGTGCCGATGAATATCCCTAATCTGATTACCGTTCTACGCGTTCTACTCATACCGATCTTCATTTTGCTGTTCTACCTGCCTTACCAGTGGAGCTACCTGGCCTCGGCCTCGGTCTTCGCATTCGCTGCCGCCACCGACTGGCTGGACGGGTATCTGGCCCGCCGTCTGGAGCAAAGCACACCGTTCGGGGCTTTCCTCGATCCGGTTGCCGACAAGCTGATGGTTGCGGTTGCACTGGTACTGTTGGTGCAGGAACACGGAAACCTGTGGCTCACGCTGCCTGCTGCCGTGATCATCGGTCGCGAGATTGTCGTCTCGGCGCTGCGCGAATGGATGGCCGAACTGGGTGCTCGTGCCCACGTCGCCGTGTCGAACCTGGGCAAATGGAAAACCGCTGCGCAAATGCTGGCGCTGGTGATCCTGCTGGCCAATTCCAAGGATTTCAATTTCTGGGTCTTGCTGGGTTATACGCTGCTGATGGTATCGGCTGGCCTGACTTTGTGGTCGATGGTCCAGTACTTGCGGGCTGCCTGGCCACATCTGAAGACCGACGTTGAAAAGAAATAAAACTTTTTTGAATCAAGGGGTTGACGGGGCTTCTGGAATCTATAGAATGCGCCACACCAAGACGCGGGAATAGCTCAGTTGGTAGAGCACGACCTTGCCAAGGTCGGGGTCGCGAGTTCGAGTCTCGTTTCCCGCTCCAAGTTTGTACGCATTTGATGTTGTGCTACTAGACACCAAATGTTTTGAGGCCGAGTAGCAAAATGGTTATGCAGCGGATTGCAAATCCGCCTACGCCGGTTCGATTCCGACCTCGGCCTCCACTAATAAACGAGCTCCGTAGATCTATGATTTACGGAGCTTTTTTATTTGCAGTAGCCTGCAAGATTTAGTCTTGAAAAGGGTATTTGCGAACTTGCTTCACCGGGGCGGGATGTATATATTTCCACCTCTGCTGCACAAGCGTCAAAACTGCCAGATCGTTATTTGACAGAACCTGGACGCTTCACCGCGCTACCGCCCGAATGGCGAAACTGGTAGACGCATGGGACTTAAAATCCCCCGCTCGTAAGGGCGTGCCGGTTCGATTCCGGCTTCGGGCACCATCTTGCATGCCACTGAGCGCTTTTGAGTTCTTTGGAAGCCTTGAAAAACCTGCCTTCTGGCGGGTTTTTTCGTTTTAGCATTCCGTCGGATTCTTGTCCATTCTTCTGGTATCCAGTCATTTAGAGGGTAAAGTTAGGGGTAGTCTTTGGTTCGATTAAGGATAGTACCCTTATGTCGCGCACAACTGCTCCGCTTACCGACGCTGCTTGCCGTTTAGCCAAGCCAACAGACCGTCCCTACAAGCTTTTCGACGGCGACGGTCTCTATCTCCTAATCCAACCCAATGGCCGTAAAGGCTGGCGTCTCAGGTACGTAAAGCCTGACGGCCGGGAGGGGTTGACCTCCCTCGGCAGCTATCCTGTGATTGGCCTTGCCGATGCGCGGCAGAAGCGTTTAGATGCGAAGCGGATGCTCGCAGACGGCATTGATCCCGTTGAGAACAAGCGTAAAGCCAAAACTGGAGATGCTGTCAACGGCCGTACCTTTGAAAGCGTGGCGTTGGACTGGCACAAGAACATGTCGGCCAGATGGACACCGGACCATTCCAAGAATGTGTTTAACCGTCTGAATAACTATGTTTTCCCGTTTATCGGTGCTCGCGCGATTGCTGATCTCGATACTTATGATCTGATGCAATCTTTGGAGGCGATCAGAAAACGAGGAACGATTGACGTCGCCTTAAGGGTACAAAGATACCTGCAAAGTATTATGCGTGAGGCAAAACGCCTTCGCCTTATTCCGATAAACCCTGCGTACGATCTTCAGGGCTTGATCAAAGCGCCGCGAGTCTCCCATCGGCCTGCATTGCCCCTATCACGCCTGCCTGAATTGATGGCACGAATCAATGCCTACAAGGGCCGAGAGCTGACCCGGCTAACGCTCATGCTGTCGCTGCACGTGTTTGTTCGCTCGAGTGAATTACGTTTCGCTCGCTGGTGCGAGTTCGACCTCAAGCGTGGCGTATGGGAGATCCCGGATACTCGGCCGGAGCTGGAGGACGTACGCCATTCAACGCGGGGGACGAAAATGGCGGGTGATGTCCATCTTGTGCCTTTATCGCCGCAAGTTGTGGCCGTGCTTGAACAGATCCACACCCTCACTGGGACATTCGACCTGGTATTTGCCGGTGATGCTAGGGCCTGGAAGCCGATGTCAGAAAACACCGTGAACAAAGCGTTGCGCACCATGGGGTACGACACGAAGACAGAGATTTGTGGTCACGGATTCCGCTCAATGGCCTGTAGTGCACTGATCGAGTCAGGTCTGTGGTCTGAGACGGCCATCGAAAGGCAAATGAGTCATAGAGAGCGCAACAGCGTTCGAGCTGCCTACATCCACAAGGCAGAGTTCATTGAGGAGCGTCGGTTGATCATGAACTGGTGGAGCCGGTACCTTACGGCGAATCTTCAGGAGCATGTCACGCCTCATGAGTTTGCGAATCTGGCCGGCGAGAATGTCACTCGATTGGCGACAAAAAGATCGTTCGCCAATTGATGCCCTCACTTCGGATAATTTCGACGTGACCAAGCGGATCGTGTGTAGTGCCCTGGGCTCAAACTGAGGCGTTAACTTCGAGCGGTGACGATGGATGTTACCGCTACACTTGAGTGCTTCTGATGGGAGTTCGTTGTTTTTCGAGTTGCCGCTGGAGGGCAGGAGTTCTCGCGCCATATGAGGCACAGGAAGACACTCGAAAAATGACGGTCTACATCTGATTTCTACGGGCTAATGATCGCGATACGCTGCCCTTGAGTCGGATTTTTTATTGCGCAGGAGAACACCATTTGGCAAGACATCTCAACTACGAGGGAAAAATTACGCGCTTGAGTTGAATGCGCCACCATCCAGCCCTGCCGCCGGTACTGCCGATTGTCTCTGTAAGTCCAGCTATGGCTCTTGCTCCGCGTACAAAGCGCTGCGGGTCTAGAGTCTGTTATTTACAGTCAAACTCTTGCTCTCCAAAAAACATTTTACCAAGGCTCTATCCGGGCTTTGCAGCCAGTAGGGTCGTAAATTTGCCCCCAGTGTTGCCCCCTGTCACGGGTGATGGATGGGAAATCGCGATCCGGGATTTCTTGCTGATTTCACGGATTTTTTCACCGGTGATAGCGGTACGTATTTTGTAAGAAGGGCTAGAAATTGTTTCATCTTCATCAGATTGGATGTTTCTGCACATCTTTGGCTTTCATTTTACGCCTCTTTGGAGGACGCCGATCAGGGTTCAGAGCAATACCGTGGCATTTTCAAAGTAAGTCGGATGCGGTAGGGCAGTGAATTGGTGTCGGTCGGGTTCCACATCCACGATGACGCCGTGCTCGGTATCGACCGATTGCTGCCTGTGCCACCATATAAGGCTTTCTTTTTTGATGAAGGGCGAATCTGGCACACAGAATTGATTAGCAAAACTCGACCTGACAGGCACGACTGGCGACCTGGTAACTGTCAGATCAAGTCTGAGCATTTTGCACTATTAGTTAGTAGCGAGCCGCAGTATTACTTTCAATCGCCTCTGCCGCTGCCAGCGTATTTTTCATCAAACAAGCAACGGTCATAGGACCAACACCGCCCGGAACTGGAGTGATGGCCGATGCGATATCCTTGGCGGCGTCGAAATCGACATCACCCACCAGAACCGATATACCGTTTTTTTCGACTCTGTTGATACCAACGTCAATGACCACTGCACCTGGCTTGATCGCTCTAGCATCTATAAATTCGGCCCGGCCAATCGCAACTACCAGAATGTCGGCCTGACGACATTCGGCGATCAGGTCTCGCGTGCGCGAGTGCACAATTGTGACGGTGCAGTTTTCCTGCATAAGCAAATTCGCCATGGGCTTGCCGACGATGTTGGACCGGCCGACAATTACCGCTTTTTTTCCGCTGAGGTCGCCGATCTGATCCCTCAGCATCATCAAGCATCCCAGAGGGGTGCAAGGAATCAGTTTGGCTTTCCCCTGGCCCAGCAGACCCACATTGATCGGGTGGAAACCGTCGACATCCTTGGCGGGATTTATGGCCGCAATAACCTTCGATTCATCGATGTGGGCGGGCAGCGGAAGTTGCACCAAGATTCCATGCACATAGCGGTCACTGTTCAGCTTGTCGATTAAGCTCAGCAAGTCTGCTTCGGACGTATCGCTTTCGAGCAGATGAGGGAAAGAGTCAATCCCAGACTCAAGCGCCTTCTTCATTTTGGTTTTCACATAAACCTGGCTGGCAGGATCGCTCCCGACTAGTACGACAGCCAGCCCGGGTGCTCTGCCGCGCTTCTCCCTGAAGGCCCTTGCACCGACGGCAACATTCTTGCGCAAGATTTCGGCAAACGCCTTCCCATCGATTATGGAGGCCTCTGCACTGGGCGCTTTTTCCAAAGGTTGTGTAGTGGTCATTTCGTCCTACCCATTAGCGTTCAGAAGCTGCCTCCACTTCCATGGAGGCAGTTGCATGATCAAGATTTCAGGCGTTCGCCTTTAGGATCGTAAAGGCACCCACGAATGACTTTCGCAGGGCACTCTTCGCCCAGAATTTTGATGGTGAGTTCAGTGTCCAGGGTCGCAAGTTCGCGTTTGATAAAGCCCATGGCCAAACTCTTATTAACGCGATAACCATAGGCTCCTGATGTAGTAAGCCCAACCAATTTTCCTTGATGGAAAATTGGCTCGCTACCCAATGCGTCAGCAAGGCCCGCTTGCACTTCCATCAGTACGAGACGGTGGGTACTCGGCATCTCTTTTTCTGCCAGCACTGCCGCACGCCCTTCAAAATCACCTTTATCGGTCTTGATGAAGTAGCCCATGTTGGCAGCTAGTGCCGAGTACTCGGTTGTCAGCTCGCGGCCCCAAATCTGGTAACCCTTTTCGATGCGCATCGAGTCCATGGCCCGCAACCCAAAGTCGACGATCCCATGTACTTCTCCCGCCCACACGAGGGCTTCGTAAAGTGCCTGCTGGTGTTGGAGTGGATGGTGGAGTTCCCATCCCAATTCCCCGACAAAGTTCATTCGCAACGCGCGTACGGGAGCCCCAACCACCTGGATCTCCTGGCCGGTAAACCAGGGAAATGCTTCATTGCTCAGATTGGCGTCGGTGAGTTTTGCCAGTACTTCTCGTGCTCTCGGGCCTGCCAGGATCAGCGTGCCCCAATCCCTGGTGATGTTCGCGATGGAGATGTCCACGTATTTCGTTGCCCGTTGCCGCAACCAATCGTCAATCAACAACTCACAGGCCGCCGGGCACATCAGGTAAAACGCACCGCTTTCCAGGAGCGTCATGGAAAATTCCCACGCCACGCTTCCTGATGGGGTGAGTACATGGGCGAGAGCTACATCCCCGCATTTTGCAGGAACCTGGTTGGGGCTGATCCGATCCAGAAATGAACGAGCATCCTTTCCAGAGATCTCGAATTTTGTGAAGGCACTCAGATCGAGGATACCCACGCGATTTTGCACAGCTTCACATTCCGACCGGACTGCTGCATCCCAATTGCCCCGGCTGTAGCTGAAGTTCTCGACTGGGACATTGGCAGATTGTGCAAACCAGCTGGCACGCTCCCAACCGTAATAAGCGACGAACACGGCATTCTTGTGTTTGAGTATTTCGTAAATCGGCGTGGTCTTCACTTCGCGACACGCCGGGCGCATCGCGTATTCGTTCGGGCAGCTTAGTTGGTATTCGTTGGCGTACAGCTCAAGCGATTTGGTGACGGTGTAGGAAAGGTTCGCGTAGCTACCAAAGCGTCGGGAATCCAGCTCCCAAAGTTCAACCTCAGGGTGGCCGTCGATGATCCACTGAGCAAGGTATCGGCCCGCGCCGCCACCCTGAGTGATCCCGAAACTGAACCCTGCGCATGCGAAGTAGTTGTCGTAACCGTGCACCGGGCCGAGCAGGGGAAGGCCGTCTGGGGTGTACACGATTGGGCCATTGACCACGGTCTTGATCCCGCCGTCACCGATTATCCCAACCTGTTCCATCGCTGCACCGATGATTTCTTCGAGACGGTTCAGTTCCGGTTGCAGCAGTTCCTGACCGAACGTCGCTGGAACGCCGTCGACTGCCCAGGCCACCGGCTCGCGCTCGTAGGGGCCGAGTATCAGTCCTTTCCCTTCCTGGCGAAGGTAGTAGGAGATGTCGGGATCGCGAAGCAGGGGAAGGTGGTGGGGTCTGTCCACCAAGGCTGGAATATTGTCGGTGACCAGATACTGATGTTCCAGGGAACAGATAGGGAACTGATGGCCGATCATCGCAGCCACTTCATTAGCCCTGAAACCTGCGGCGTTCACGATAATGTCTGCGTGAATGATGCCTTGTTCGGTCGTTACTTCCCATTTTTTATCGGCGAGTTGGGTAATCGCGGTGACCGGATTGTGCCGAACAATGGTAGCGCCGTAACCACGTGCCAATTGAGCCATGGCATTGGTCACACTGGTAGGATCGATATGACCGTCATACGGGTCCCAAAGCCCACCCAGCAAACCGGTGGTGTCCAGGAAGGGATGCAGTTCCTTCAGGCGCTCATTGTCGACCACTTCGACGCCATTCAAACCGGCAAGCGTGGCCAGGCCTGCGACCCGTTTGAACTCATCCAGACGTTCCTTGGTGTGCGCAAGCCGGATCGAACCTGTTTGATGGTGACCGACCGATTGACCGGTCTGTTCCGCGAGTTGTTGATACAGCTCGATGCTGTTTTTCTGAAGCTTCATGATGTTCAGACTGGTGCTGAACGAAGGAAGGTTGCCCGCGGCGTGCCAGGTTGATCCAGATGTCAGTTCAAGTTTCTCCACCAGCATGACATCCGTCCAGCCGGATTTGGCCAGATGGTAAAGCGTGCTCACACCAGTAATACCACCACCAATCACTAAAACTTTGGCTTCCGATTTCATCTCGGGGGGGATCCTTTGACGGGTCAATTGGAGACGTGATTCGCCGGGGCTCCGGGCGTCTGGATTCGATGCTAAGGTGCTTGAGATGGCACTACAAACGATGTATACCAGTGTCATTTATAAGTAGGGCTTATGCCGGGGTGCCACGATGTCGTTGACCAATCTTCAGCTCAACTGGCTTCGAACGTTTGAATCAGTAGGGCGGCATTTGAGCTTTTCCGCAGCGGCGATTGAACTGAACATGAGCCAGTCGGCGGTGAGCCAGCAGATAAAATTGCTCGAACACAAACTGGGCAAGGCGCTGTTCCTGAGGCAAACACGTTCGATCCAGCTGACCGTATCGGGGCGGGCGTATTTGGCAGTGGTCCGGGAAGGCCTTTGGCATATGCACCAAGGTATGAACAACATCTTCAGCTCGGTTGCCCAAGGCGTACTTGAATTAAGCGTAAACAACTCATTTGCGCAGTTGTGGCTCGCCCCCCGCATGGAACGGTTTGCTGAGCTGTATCCGCAAATTTCTCTTCGCATGTACGGCGTTAACTGGGAGGCGGATGCTCCACCTTCCAGCGCAGAGCTGGAGATTCGCTACGGTGCAGGTAACTGGCAACAGTACGACATCCAACAACTGCTCTCGACTGAGCTGAAACCGTACTGCTCACTGGACGTTGCTGCCAAACTTCGAAGTGCCGGGGGATTGCTGAGCCTGCCCTTGATCGATGTGTTGGGTACACCCAATGGCTGGAGTGACTGGCTGGCTACTTACCCGCAAGGCGAGGCAGAAAACTATCAGCGTTTCTACGTCGACAGTTACGCAATCGCGGCGAGCATGGCCATTGAAAACGCAGGCGTGTGTCTGCTTAACGAGGAACTCGTGGAGAAATCCAGGCTGCGTGGACAGCTCGTGTCGCCGCTCGATCAGAGCATTGAGTGTCTTGCCGGGTTCTACTTGTTGAAGCCGCACAACAAGCCGCTATCAGGGGCTGCACAAGCCTTTTGCACTTGGCTGGAGTCGGAGCTTCGTTAATCTCTGCGGACTGGGTGAGGAGTCAGGAGCCCGCCATAGGCGGGCTCCTTTCCCTTAACTGTTACTTGGAAACGCGAACTGCGCAGCCTCATGGCTGGCACGTTGTGGCCAGCGCTGTGTGACCGCCTTGCGACGCGTGTAGAAACGAACACCATCCGGACCATACGCATGAAGATCGCCAAACAGCGAGCGCTTCCAGCCGCCAAAGCTGTGGTACGCCACCGGAACCGGTAGCGGAACGTTCACCCCCACCATGCCCACTTCAATCTCGTCACAGAACAGGCGGGCAGCTTCTCCGTCGCGGGTGAAGATGCAAGTACCATTGCCGTACTCGTGATCGTTGATGAGTTGCATGGCCTGTTCAAGGCTCGCTACGCGCACGATGCACAGCACGGGACCGAAAATCTCTTCCTTGTAGATGCGCATTTCAGGTGTCACGCGGTCGAACAGGCATCCACCCAGGAAGAAGCCATTTTCGTTGTTGGTTACCTGAAGCCCACGACCATCGACGACCAACTCGGCCCCGGATTCAACACCTTCGTCCACGTAGCCCTTCACTTTGTCGCGGTGGGCGCCAGTGATCAGTGGTCCCATGTCGAGGCCACAGGATGTGCCGGCGCCAATTTTCAGCGCCTGGATCTGCGGTACCAGCTTATCGATCAGCGCATCGGCGATTTGGTCGCCCACACAAACGGCGACGGAAATTGCCATGCAGCGTTCGCCACAGGAGCCGTAAGCCGCCCCCATCAGGGCGCTAACGGCATTGTTCAGGTCAGCGTCCGGCATCAGCACGGCATGGTTTTTAGCGCCGCCCAAGGCCTGGACACGCTTACCGCGTTTGGTGCCTTCGGCGTAGATGTATTCAGCGATAGGCGTCGACCCAACGAAGCTCAATGCTTTCACTTCCGGCGCCTCGATTAACGCATCGACAGCTTCTTTGTCACCGTGAACTACGCTCATCACCCCTTTAGGCAAACCCGCTTCTATCAGTAACTCAGCAATGTACAGGGTAGAGCTTGGGTCGCGCTCCGAAGGCTTGAGGATGAAGCAGTTGCCGCACACGATGGCCAACGGATACATCCAGAGTGGAACCATCGCCGGAAAGTTGAACGGTGTAATACCAGCCACAACGCCGACGGGTTGGAAGTCGCTCCAGGCATCGATGTTCGGGCCAGCGTTGCGGCTGAACTCACCCTTCAGGATTTCAGGGGCCGCGCACGCAAACTCGACGTTCTCGATACCGCGTTTGAGCTCTCCAGTGGCGTCTTCAATGGTTTTGCCGTGCTCTTCGCTGATCATCCGGGCGATTTTGGCTTCGTTCTGTTCCAACAATTGCTTGAAGCGAAACATGACCTGAGCACGCTTGGCGGCCGGCGTCTTGCGCCATGCGGGAAAGGCGGCTGTCGCGGAGTCAATGGCGTGTTGAACGGTGGCGCGATCCGCGAGTGAAACCTGATGGATGACCTCGCCCGTGGAAGGGTTGAACACGTCCGCGGTGCGGCCGGCGGTGGCGATATGCTCGCCGTTGATCAGGTGTTGAATGATGCTCATGGATGAAGACCTGCAAGATTGAAAATTGAAGTGATGCTGGCGGAGTTGCCCCGCCAGCACAGGTGGTTTGCCTGCACGTTGTTGCGTTAATCGATGTGGTTCAAGGCTTCCCCGACGGCGTCAAACATCCGGTCAAGATCTTCAGGTTTAGCGTTGAAGGTCGGTCCGAACTGAAGGGTGTCGCCACCGAAGCGCACGTAGAAACCCGCTTTCCAAAGCGCCATGCCCGCCTCGAACGGCCGAACAATCGCATCACCTTCACGGGGTGCAATTTGAATAGCGCCTGCGAGGCCGCAGTTCCTGATGTCCACAATGTGTTTTGCGCCCTTGACGCCGTGCAATGTGCGTTCGAAATGCGGCGCCAGGTCAGCTGATTGCTGGATGAGGTTTTCCTTCTCCAGCAGATCCAGTGTTGCGAGGGCCGCAGCGCAGGCAACCGGGTGCGCCGAGTAGGTGTAGCCATGGCCAAATTCGACCGCGTATTCCGGGCTCGTCTGATTCATGAAGGTTTGATAGATCTCGCTGGAAGCGATCACAGCGCCCATTGGAATGGCGCCGTTGGTGATCTGTTTGGCCACGTTCATGATGTCCGGCTTCACGCCGAAGTACTCCGCGCCGCTCCAGGTACCCATCCGCCCGAACCCGGTGATCACTTCGTCAAAGATCAACAGGATGTTGTGTTGAGTGCAGATCTCACGTAGGCGCTGCAAGTAGCCTTTGGGAGGAACGATGGCGCCTGCCGACCCCGACATCGGCTCAACAATAACGGCTGCGATGTTCGTCGCGTCATGCAGTTCAATGAGTTTGAGCAGCTCGTTTGCCAGTTCCACACCACCGGTTTCCGCCATTCCTTTGGTGAAGGCCAATCCCGGCTGCAACGTGTGGGGCAGGTGGTCGACATCCATCAGTTGACCGAACATCTTGCGGTTGCCCCCGATGCCACCCAGGCTGGTGCCCGCGATGTTCACGCCGTGATAGCCGCGTGCTCGGCCGATCATTTTGGTCTTGGTCGACTGACCCTTGAGGCGCCAGTACGCCCGGGCCATTTTGACCGCGGTGTCCGCGCACTCGGAGCCCGAGTTGGTATAGAACACATGGTTGAGGTCGCCGGGCATGAGGTCAGCGACGCGCTCGGACAACATGAACGATAACGGGTGGCCATATTGAAAGGCGGGCGAGTAATCGAGCGTGCCCAACTGAAGGGCTACGGCTTCCTGGATTTCCTTGCGCGAATGGCCTGCACCGCAGGTCCACAAGCCAGAAAGGCTGTCGTAAACCTTTCTGCCGTCGGAGTCGGTCAGCCAGCTGCCTTGTGCTGAGACGATGAACCGTGGATCACGCTGGAAGTTGCGATTCGAGGAGAACGGCATCCAGTGTGAATCCAGCTTCAGCTGGCTGGTCAAGGAACGTTCGTGAGCCTGTTGTGTGTTCATGAGCAGTGGTCCTCGTGGAGAGATACTCGTCGTGGTCAATCGGAGAGTTGGCCTTGTTGAGCGTCCTGAAATGGAATTCAAGGCTTGCCTAGAAACTGACACGCGCTTAGATTCGATAAAACACACCTTTCGATACCCTTAGTTTCAGGTCACCTAAACTATGAAAGCGCGCCGTGCCAATCCAGTTGCTCAAGTCACTGATTTTGATATTCGGATGCTCAAGATATTTCGCAGTGTCGTGGAGTGCGGTGGATTCTCCGTTGCAGAGAGCGTTCTCGGTGTTGGCCGGTCAGCAATCAGTCAGCAAATGACAGAGCTGGAGCAGCGATTAGGTTTACGGTTATGTCAGAGGGGACGTGCCGGGTTCTCCCTGACGGAGGATGGGCAGCAGGTGTATGAGGCGTGTTTACGCTTGTTGTCGGCGATGGAGGGATTTCGAAGCGAGGTCAACGGGATGCACAGTCATCTCCGGGGCGAGTTGATCATAGGCTTGACGGATAACCTGGTAACGATGCCCCACATGCGCGTCACGGATGCATTGGCTTCTCTAAAGAAAAAAGGACCTGACGTTCAGATCCAGATTCGAATGAGTACACCAGGTGAGGTGGAGCAAGGCGTGCTGGACGGTCGTCTGCACGTAGGCGTAATCCCTCAGGTCGGTGCGCTTTCAGGCCTTGAATATCAGCCGCTGTATAGCGAGCGTTCTCAGCTCTATTGCGGTGTTGGCCATCCTTTGTTTTTCGTCAAGGATCTGGATTTAAATGAGCAGCGTATCCAGGAGCAGGACGCCATAGCCCCGACATTCCGCTTACCGGCAACCATCCAGGAGCATTATCAAGCGCTGAACTGCACGGCCAGCGCATCGGACAGAGAGGGAATGGCATTCCTGATTCTTACGGGCCAGTACATAGGGTACCTGCCTGATCACTACGCGCGTAGCTGGGTTGCAGAAGGAAGGCTCAGGGCGTTGAAGCCCTATTCCTGTTTTTACGACCTGACGCTGGCTTCCGTCACCCGAAAAGGTCGCCGTCCCCATTTGGTATTGGAGACCTTTCTCGAATCCCTCGCGATGAGCGGCTGACGAATTGTCGCGCCTTCAAAGTGGTCATCGACGAATCAGTACAGCTTATTAATAAGCACCTGATACATCGTTTGTTGTAGGCATAAAACCACTCGTACGATTCACTCCAGAGGCTATGTTCGATGCCTGTGGAGGTTTTGATGCAACGCGAGGCTATGGAATTCGATGTCGTCGTAGTAGGAGGAGGGCCTGCCGGCCTATCTGCTGCCATTCGCCTGCGTCAATTGGCAATGGTAGAAGGGCGGGAGTTGTCAGTATGTCTGGTCGAAAAAGGCGCAGAGGTCGGTGCGCACATCATGTCCGGTGCTGTGTTCGAACCTACCGCACTGAATGAATTGTTTCCCGACTGGCGAAACATGGGTGCGCCACTGAACACCCCGGTGCAGTCGGACGAAATTTTCTACCTGTCGTCTTCACGCCTTTCGATCCGGGTTCCCGGGCTCTTCGCGCCCAGCACGATGGACAACGAAGGCAACTTCATCGTCAGCCTAGGCAATGTATGTCGTTGGTTGGGCCAGCAAGCGGAAGCCCTGGGGGTCGATGTGTTTCCAGGCTTTCCTGCGTCCGACGTTCTGTACGACGAGGAGGGCAGGGTCCGGGGTGTCTTGACCGCCGACATGGGCGTCGGCCGAACCGGAGAGCAGAAAGGCGGCTTTACACCCGGTATCGAGCTGATCGGCAAGCAAACGGTCTTCGCTGAAGGCTGTCGCGGGCACTTGGGCAAACAGCTGATCAGCAAGTATCAGCTCGATGCAGACTCCGATCCTCAACACTACGGGTTGGGCATCAAGGAAGTCTGGGAAATCCCCGCTGAGCAGCATGTTCCCGGGCTTGTGATTCATAGCACTGGATGGCCATTGACCCAGAGTGGCACGCAGGGCGGCGCCTTCATGTATCACCTGGAGGACGGTACGGTGGTGATTGGGCAGGTCGTGGATCTCAACTATCGCAATCCTTACCTGTCGCCGTTTGATGAGCTTCAACAACTCAAGCATCACCCGCTTTACGAGCAGTATCTGCGCGGTGGCTCGCGCATCAGCTACGGCGCGCGTGCCATTGCGAAAGGCGGGCTTCAGTCTTTGCCGAAGATGCACTTCCCAGGTGGCCTGCTGATTGGGTGTGATGCCGGCACCTTGAATTTTGCCAAGATCAAAGGCTCCCACACGGCTATGAAGTCCGGAATGCTGGCGGCTGAAACCATTTTTGAGGCGTTTGCCGTCAATGAGGCGGCTGGCCAGGATTTGTCGGCGTATGAGGGAAAATTCAGGGCATCGTCTATTTACGACGAGCTTTACCAGCAGCGTAATTTCGGTCCCGCCATGCACCGGTTCGGCAATCTGGTCGGGGCCGGCTACGCCTGGGTTGATCTGAACCTGTTGAAAGGGAAATTGCCTTGGACTTTCCACGACAAACGCCCCGACTACTCGACCATGGATCCTGCCGATAGTGCTTCGGTCATTCACTACCCGAAACCCGACAACGTCCTGAGTTTCGATAAGACCTCCTCGGTCTATTTGTCGAACACGAACCATGAAGAAGATCAGCCCTGCCACTTGACGCTCAGGGACTCCTCGATACCCATCGCGTTCAACCTGCCCACCTATGCCGAGCCGGCGCAACGGTACTGTCCCGCCGGTGTGTACGAGGTTGTGGAGGATGCGTCAGCGAGCCGATTTCAGATCAATGCGCAGAACTGTCTGCACTGCAAAACCTGTGACATCAAGGACCCGAGTCAGAACATCGTTTGGCGTGCACCCGAGGGAGGCGGGGGACCCAACTACACCAGCATGTAGAGGAGAAAGAGTCGCTACGCGATTGAGCGACCGAAGCGTGGCTAGTGCGATGCGTGGAACAGAACAATAACGAACTCAATGAACACACTGCCTTCCTTACTAGAAATCTATCGGGAGCATCATGAAAAAATTAGCGTTAGTTCTCGTCTCTGGCTTGACCTCCTTCGCCGTGATGGCGCAAGAAAACCTCACGGTTGTCACATATGGCGGGAGTGTCGCAGCGGCTCAGCAACAGTCCTCGATCAAACCCTATGCCGATAAAACAGGCGTCAAGATTCGTACCGAAGATTACTCGGGAGGTATTGCCCAGCTCAAAGCTCAGGTTGAGTCGAAAAAAGTCGCCTGGGATGTGATCGATATGGAAATGCCAGATGCTGTGCGGGCCTGTAATGCCGGCCTGTTGGAGCGCATCAACCCGGCGAAAGATCTTGCCGCCGCGCCCGATGGCTCCACTGCGACGGATTTCCTGCCAGGTTCGCTGAACGATTGTGGGGTCGGTGCCTACATCTGGAGCACGGCGGTGGCCTACAACACCAATGCCTTCAAAGGGCAGGCACCCACTACACTGACTGACTTTTTCGACCTCAAAAAATATCCCGGCAAGCGCGGCTTGCGCAAAGCGCCCCAGGCGAACCTCGAATGGGCTCTGTTAGCGGATGGTGTTCCACGTGATCAGGTGTACGCCACTCTTGAGACCGATGAGGGGCTTCAGCGTGCTTTCAAAAAGCTCGACTCGATCAAGAGCCAGGTCATCTGGTGGGAAGCTGGCGCGCAACCTCCGCAGTTGCTGGCAGATGGTCAGGTCACGATGACTTCCGCCTGGAATGGTCGGATCTGGGCCGCACAGGCGAAAGAAAAACAGCCATTCAAAATCATCTGGGACGGCCAGATGTACGACATCGATGTGTGGGCCGTGCCGGTGGGTGCACCCAACAAAGCCAAGGCCATGGACTTCCTGCGTTTTGCAACATCGACTCAGATTATGGCTGACCAGAGTCAGTACATCGCTTATGGGCCTACACGCAAGTCGTCCCAGCCACTGGTTCACGCCGATATGAAGTCGAGTATGCCAACTGACCCGGCCAACTTTGCGACGGCATTGCAGGTGAATTCGGAGTGGTGGGGTGATCATGCTGACGAGCTGAACGAACGCTTCAACGCCTGGCTTGCAAAATGATCCTCTGAATTTAGCCGTTAAGCTGTGTGGGTCGGCTTGCCATCGAAGTACCAGATTCGGTGAGGGATAGCGGCTATTAGCCGAGCTGATCAAAGGAATTGCTCTCTGCTTGGTGCACTTTTGCCCGACGCTTGCGTCGGGCTTTTTTTTGAGCGTTATTTAAAACAAAGAAAACGAGTAACTGGCGATCAACCGGTTTTCATCAATGTCGCGGCCATCATCGCTGCGGTAGGTTGCGTTGCGCCAGCGGACAGAGACGCCTTTCAGGAAGTCCTGAAAAGCGTAGGTCACATCGATGTCGCGTTCCCATTCCTTTTCTGCGCCCGGTTTGTCCAGCCCCGTTCCGCGTATGTAGGCAGTGAAAAAGGTCAGGCCAGGAATGCCCATCGGCGCAAAGTTGTAACCGTAGCGTAATTGCCAGCTGCGTTCGCCAGCGCTGCCAAAGTCATGGTATTGCACATAATTGGGCAGGTAGGGGTTGTTGATGTAGGGGAAGCCGGTTGCACCCTTCATCACTTGATAAGTGGTCAGCACGCTGTGGCCGCTATCGAAGTTGTAGCCCACAGCCGCAGAATAGGCCCGGTTATCGACCTCGCCTGCTTTTGCGGCGCCGATATCGCGACTGGAGAAGGCGCGTAGATCGGTGGTCAGTTTGCCTTTACCGACGCGTGTGGTGTGAATCAGGCCGAGGAACTGCTGGCGATACACATCATCCAGTGCTCCGTAGTAATAGCTACCGGTCAGTGTCGGAGTGATTTGATAGCTGCCGCCACCATAACGGAAGTGGTCACCGACGCCGGTGGCCCGATAACGTCCTTCCTTGGCCGCGATGCCGATGTCCCGTTTATCGGTAGAGTCCGGTGTGACAGTTTTATCAAATTGAGCGAAGTTCACCGTCAGATGTTCGATTTCGCTGGAGCTGACCTGCGTGCCCTGGAATGTCTGGGGAAAAAGTCGACTGCCATTGAATTGCAGCACCGGTACCTTCGGCAGTGCAATGCCGTAGTTTAGGGTGGTTTTCGAGATTCTGGCTTTTGCCGCCAGTCCTCCCTTGGAATACTCGTCAGCTGCTTCACCGGAGGCGCGACGGGGCAATAGACCGCTGCCAGTACGGTCGGGGCTGGAGTCTAATTGATAGCCGGCGTATCCGAGTGCGTCGACACCCAACCCAATCGTGCCTTGGGTGAACCCTGACTCATAGTTGAGCAAAAAGCCTTGGGCCCATTCATCTCGTTTGGATACACCAACGCCATCTCGGAAGTCGCCGTTGTAGTAAAAGTTACGAGCTTCAATGCTTGCCTTACTGTCCTCAATAAAGCCTGCGGCCATCGAGGAAATGCTCCAGCAGACACCAGGTACGAACAATGCGATAGACAGAGTACGGTTCATTTTTATTATTTTCCTGACACGACGAGTCGCTGTTCGGTACTGGACCGAACAGGCACTCGATTGGAAGTTGTTAGGGAGAGAGTGTTAAGCCTTGCAGCCCAGCTCTTGAGCCAGTTTTTTGCGGTCCAGTTCTTTTTCCCAGGCGGAAACCACCAAGGTCGCTACACCGTTGCCCACCAGGTTGGTCATGGCCAGCCCTGTGCCCATGAAGCGGTGGATGCCGAGAATCAACACCATGCCGGCGACGGGGACGATCGGTATCACCATCAAGGTGCTGGTCAACATCACGAACGCTGCGCCGGACACTCCGCTGGCACCCTTGGACGTCAGCATCGCCACGATCACCAGGGTCAATTGCTGTGACAGGGTCAAGTCGATATTCAACGCCTGGGCAATGAACAAAACCGCCATCGTCAGGTAGATGTTGGTGCCGTCCAGGTTGAAGGAATAACCGGTCGGGATCACCAGGCCCACGACGGGTTTGGAACAGCCCAGGCGTTCCATTTTGTCCATGATTTGTGGCAGCACCACTTCTGAGGAACTGGTGCCCAGCACCACTAGCAGTTCCTCTTTGATATAGGCGAGGAAGCGCAGAATGCTGAAGCCGCAAACCCGTGCGACCCCGCCGAGGATGACAACCACGAAGAAGATGCACAGCAAGTAGAAGCTGCCTATCAATTTAAGCAGCGGCAGCAGCGACTCGACCCCGTAAGTGCCAACGGTGAACGCTATGGCACCGAAGGCGCCAATGGCCGACAGTTTGGCGATGATGTGCACAATGCGGAAAAAAACACCCGACAGGCCCTCGACGATGTCGTACACCGGCTTGCCTTTCTCCCCCATGGCTGACAGCGCGCAACCGAACAGCACCGATACCAGCAAGATGCACAGTACGTTGCCCTCGGTGAACGCCTGGGTGAAGGTGGTGGGGATGATGCCCATGAGGAAATCGACCATGTGCAGGTGCTGGGCTTTTTCCGCAAAGCCCGTCACTGCCTTGGCATCGAGCGTGTTGACGTCAACGTTGAAGCCACCGCCGGGATTGAACAGATGGCCGCCGATCAACCCGATCAGTAGCGAGACTGTCGAAATGACTTCGAAATACAACAATGCTTTGCCACCGACACGGCCGACCTTCTTCAAATCCCGCATGCCGGCGATGCCGGTCACTACCGTACAGAAAACCACGGGACCGATGATCATCTTGATCAGTTTGATGAACGCATCGCCCAAGGGTTTGAGGTCCGCGGCGAAGTCAGGCCAGAAGTGACCGACCAGTACACCGACGATGATTCCCAGCAGGACCTGAAAATACATCGCACGGTAAAAGGGTTGTTTGGTTTTTACATTAGCGCTGGTCGGTGTCTCGACCTGAGCGGGCACATGGATAGGGTTCATAAGGTTTACTCGCTGCCATCTTATTGTTGGAGGTGTGGCAAAGGGTCCTGCTGTCAGCGTCCGTACAATTTCAGCGGGTTATCAATCAATAGCTTTTGGCGCAATACCGGGTCGGTGCAGAAGCGGAACATCAGATCCACCAGACCACCGTCGTTGGGCATGTCTTTGCTGATATTGGGATGTGGCCAATCGGTGCCCCAAAGCACGCGATCCGGTGCTACTTGGATCAGTCGTTCGGCGAAGGGAATTGCGTCATCGAATGGCCGACGACCGATCGACACGCGCTCGGCCCCGCAGACTTTGACCCAGGCCAAGGGATTTTCCATAAGGTCGAGCAGGGCCAGGAAAGATGATTGTTCGATACCGTCCTGAGCATTGACCCGACCCATGTGATCGATGATGAATGGCACGGGAATACGTTCCAGGCGGTCGACGTAAGTCAGGATGTCCTGAGCATCGAGATGCAACACCACATGCCAGCCCAGCGGCGCGAGCCGTTCGATGGTGCGATCAAAAACATCCAGATCGGGTGCGCCACCCAGGTGTGCAACAAAATTGAAACGAACCCCGCGCACGCCCCCGGCATCCATCTCGGCGAGTTGGGCGTCGGTTTCGCTGCCGTCGACGATAGCCACGCCGCGATAACGTCCTTCACTGCGGGCAATGGCATCGAGCATCGCTCGGTTATCACTGCCGTGACAGCTGGCCTGGACGATCACGCCACGGCTGAATCCCAGATGATCGTGCAACGCGCGCAGGGTTTCAAAAGGAGCGTCGGGTGGGGTGTAGCTGCGGTCGGCGGTATAAGGGAACTGAGCGGCAGGGCCGAACACATGGCAGTGTGCGTCCCAGGCACCTGCTGGCAGGGCATGCGCAGGTTGGGTGGGATTGGAATCCGGAGCCAGGCAACTTTTCATCAGGTGTCCTTCATTCATCGGTGTTTGTAAGCGATACCTGATGGTCGTCTTTGCGAGCGCCTCGAACAACAGAGTCCAGGTTCTAGCAGCTATGCGGTTTTTGCATGTATGTCTTCACGGTATGCAGATTTCACGGACCATGGCCAATGTCTTTTCAGCCAGACGCGTCAGCGGTCGCTGCTCCGATGTCGCAATAAACAGATGGGTAGGAATGGAGGGTTCGACAATCTGCGCCGCTCTTAATCCATCCGGCAGACTGTTGCTCCCGGCGAGGGCGGAACGGAACAACACACCGTAGCCCATGCCCAGCTTGATCAGCTCCAGGAGCGAGGGAATGCTGTCGATTTCCAGGCACACGTCCAGTGTGATGTCATGGCGGGATGCCTGGGTTTCGACCAGCCGACGTAGCGAATGAGGTTCGCTGGGAATGATCAGTGGATAGCGCCCCAGATCCTTCATGGCGACCGTGTCTGGCAGCTCCGAACTGGAGGCGCCGATCAACATCAATGGCTCGGAGTGGATGTGTTCGTAGTGCAGCTGCGCACTGTGGGCGGGGTTGAACAGGAGGGCGAAATCCAGGCGGCCGAGCAATAGCCACTCCCGCATCGAATGACTCAAACCCTCCTTGATACCTAACGAGCAACCAGGAAAACGCTCACGAAAGGCCGATACCAGGGCCACGGTATGGCGTCGGGAAATGCTCGGCGGAAGCCCGATCACCACTTTGCCGGACAAGGTGTCGCGTTGCTCGCGCAACTCTTCGCGAGCCACTTGCACCTGTCGCAAGATGCCTTTGCCGTGATCGAACAGCCGCTGGCCAGAAGCAGTCAGCAACACGCCACGGCCGTGGCGCAGCAGCAGATGCTCCTGTAATTCGACTTCCAGTTGTCGAACCTGTCGGCTGACCACCGACTGGGAGATGTTCAATACCGCGGCCGCTTTGGTAAAGCTTCCGAATTCGGCGACTCGTACGAAACATTCGAGTTGTTTTAAGTCCATGAGCCGTTCTCGGGGGAAAAGCTCATGTTAACGCTTTTCCTCCAACAAGCTTTCTCGGGAGACGGGGCTGCCGTAGAGCGTATCGATCAGGCGTAGCCAGTCGAACGGTTCAAGACTTGGGTAATCAAGGTCGGCATCAAGCATGGCGTCCACAAGGCCCCGTTGGGCATTGACGATGGCCTGGCTCATGTTCGGTACAACACCCATGTCGTTCGAGGTTTTTGCCACTTCTTTCATTTCTTCGGATCGGCGCAGACCATGTTCGGCCACGCGGCTGATCAAGTAGTGCGGCAGCGCGCCGTCCCAGCCCATATGCGGGAAACTCTGATGCAATGAGGCCAACACCTCGTGTTCAGCCTGATACTGTCGTGCGGTGCTCAAGCATTCGGTCGTCAACGCTTCCAGTCCCTTGATCATGATGCTGCGACACATCTTGATCGCAGACGCGACACCGACTTCTTCGGACACCGGGCGAACGTTCATGCCTAGTTCACCGAGCCGGTCAGCGACCAGCCGGGCGGCTGATCCGCCTACCAAAATGGGGGTTTTCAAGCGTTGAGGCGGGACCGGTGCCATAACGGCAGCATCGATGTAACCGACGCCGCGCTGCTGCATGGCTGTGAATGCAGCCCGTTTGGTGGACGGAGCAACGGAATTGATATCGATGAACAGCTGGTCGGGCCTCATCAGCGCTGCTGCTACCCGAGCAACATCCAGCGCCGCATCGGCGGTGACCGCTGAGATGACCCAGTTTGCGAGTGCAATGGCTTCGGCGAAACTGTCGCATAGACGGACGCCGCTGCACCGAGCCTTGTCGTAGAGAGCGGCGCGAGTGCGAGGATTTTCCTGCAGGCGATCATAGGCGAATACGGTCACGCCCGTAGCCACGAGATCCTGGCCAAAAATACTACCAGCCTCGCCGAAGCCGATCAGCGTGATGGTGGTCGGCTTCATGGTTTCACCTCGTTTTTCCAGACGCTCTGCGCAATAAATACATCGCCGTCGAACAGCAACCGGGCCGTACGCAGCAGTCCACAGCCCGCCAGTTGACCATTTTGCATGCGCAGTTCCACAGTGAACTCTCCCGTCGGATGTTCTACCGATACCTGTACGCGTTCACCGGTCTGCGCTGCCAGGGCCAGTCCGCTGGCGACCGAGCCCGGAACCTGACACGCGGAGGCAACGCTCACTGCGCCAAACACCCCGATCGTGGCGTGGCAACGATGCGGGATGAAGGTGCGACTGCAAATCTCGCCGCCATCACGAGGGGCGGCAATCAAGGATACTTTCGGTACGCTGCGCTGACTGACATCCCCCAGATTCATCAATGGACCCGCTTGCAAGCGGATGGATTCGAGCAAGGCTTTGAGTTCGCTGTCGGCGTCCAATTGTTCGGGACTTTCGTAGCCGCTACGGCCGACATCGGTGGCTCGAATCAAAATAACCGGCATGCCGTTATCAATGCAGGTCGCGTCAATGCCGTCGAAGCGATCTGTGGGGTTGCCAGTTGGCAGCAATGCGCCGCAGCTGGAGCCGGCAATGTCCTCAAATTCGATAATCAGTGGGGCGCCGGTGCCGGGAACGCCATCGATGCGAGCATCTCCTGCGTAACTGACCGAACCGTTCGGGGTGGGTACATGGGCAATGGCAATCTGACCGGTGTTCTCCATGAAAATCCGCACCGACGTAACGGGTCCCTGAGCGCTCACGAGGTCACGTTCGATGGCGAACGGTCCGACCCCAGCCAGGATATTTCCGCAATTCTGGCCATAATCGACCTGGGCCTGTTCGACCAGTACCTGGGCGAACAGGTAATCGACGTCGGCGTCAGGACGCTTTGAGAGGCGGATGATTGCGACCTTGCTGGTCAACGAATTCGCGCCGCCGATACCGTCGATCTGCCGTGCATCGGGCGATCCCATTACAGCCAACAACACTTCGTCACGCAGCAACCCTTCGGCGGGCAGGTCGTGTGCAAGAAAGTACGCGCCTTTGGATGTGCCGCCGCGCATCATCAAACAAGGAATACGAGTCTGGCTCATGCGGGTCATCCTTGCAGGTCGTTGAGGCTGTCGTAATAGGTCAGGCCCCGGTCGGCGAGCTTCTGACGCATCTCGTAGATATCCAGGCCCAATTCGCCGGCTGCCAGGCGCACACGTTTCTGCTCCTCCAGTCTGGCGCGTTTGCGACTGGTTTCAACGACCGTTGGCAACTCTTCGCGGCGGACAATCACCACGCCGTCATCGTCCGCAACCACGATATCACCGGGCTCGACCCACTGGCCGGCGCAGATGATCGGTACGTTGACCGAGCCCAGCGTTTCCTTGACCGTGCCTTGGGCATGAACCGCCCGCGACCATACCTTGAAGCCCATGTCCCTCAGGGTTCGAGTATCGCGCACCCCGGCATCGATGATTAGCGCTCGTACCCCACGGGCCATCAACGAGGTGGCGAGCAAGTCGCCGAAGTAGCCGTCGGTGCAGGGCGACGATGTCGCGACCACCAGAATATCGTCGGGTTGGCACTGTTCGACCGCGACATGGAACATCCAGTTGTCGCCCGGCGCGACCAGTACGGTGACGGCTGTTCCGCTGATGCTCTGGTTCTGCTGGATGGGGCGAATGGCTGAGTCCAACAGACCTTTGCGGCCCTGGGCTTCATGCACGGTGGCAACACCGAAGCGATCCAGTTCATCGATCAATGCGGTGTCGGCTCGGGGAATGTTGCGAACGACGATGCCGGTTTTTCCGATCAGCGTGCTCATGCCAGATTCTCCGTCACTCGTGGGAAGAGACTCTGGTAGCCCTCGGCGTACACGATGTTGCGGGTGGAGGCGATACCGACGTTGCGCTTGGCCTGTACGCCTCGTTGCAGGGCGACACGGGTGTAGTACTCCCAGAGATGCTCTTGACCGGCCATGCACTGGATGGCGGCATATTTCTTGTCCCAGACCTCAGTGATATCCAGCAGGACATCCGGGCGCCATTCGCACTGCTCCGGTTGATGGGGTTCGAAGCTGTATACCGGTGGGGCTCCGATGATTTTCTCGCCCGGCTTGTACCCTTCAGCCTGCGCGATGATGCGCGCCTCCTGTGTCAGGTTCATGGCCAGCGGGTGGTCGTAGTTGTAAGGGTCTTTGATTGAATGGCTGAGGACAAACTCTGGTTGTACTCGGCGGAACACGTCGGCCAGACGGAACAAAGTCTCTTTATCTGCCCGCATCGGGTAATCGCCGATGTCGAAGAATTCTACAGTGGCGCCCAGGATCTGCGCCGCTGCTTCGGCCTCGCTGCGACGTGCGGTTTTGACCTTGTCTTCGGACATCTCGCCTTTGCGCCAAAGCTTGGCTGATTCGCCTCTTTCTCCATAGGACAGGCATACGATGTGAACGGCATAACCCTGTTGTGCATGCAGTGCGATGGCGCCACCGGCACGCCAAACGAAATCGGCGGAATGGGCGCTGACGACCAGTGCGGTTTTTTTTGTATTAGTCATTGAAGGGCTCTTCTTGCGGCTATTTGGTAGGGCCACATTCGCACTTGGTTGCGGTGATGAATAATGCGTTCGGCTGCAAGAGGTATGCATTTTACTTATCGGGGCAAGTTATGCATGCTGTGAAACCGCTTCCCTGAAGCCCGATAGGTGTCCATGAACAGTCTTGATCTGCCCAATCTCATGCAGGTTCGGGCGTTCCTTCATGTCGTCGACTACGGCAGTGTATCCAAGGCCTCTACCGTGCTTTTTCGTGCTCAACCCGTGGTGACGCGCGCCATCCTGGCCTTGGAGAAACGCCTCGGCGTCTTGCTGTTCGAGCGTAACGTCAACGGTATGCGTCTGACCGATTATGGTGAAGGCGTGCTTCCCCGTGCTCGTCGTACCCTGGAGGAGTTGCAGGCCGTTGTGCCTTTGCTGGGTCATGCGCCGGGGAATACCGCCGAACCGCTTTATCTGCTCCAGACGCGCCGTCTGGAGGTCTTCGCGACACTCTGCCAAACGCACCATATGCAAACTGCCGCGAGTATTCTTGGGGTATCGCAGCCGGCAATCAGTGCCGCCATCAAAGTCCTTGAGCAAGGTAGCGGTTGCAGCCTGTTTGAACGCACACCCCATGGCTTGCTGCCGACGCGCCCGTGCCTGGCGATGTTGCTGAGGGTGCGTCGAGCGCTGAATGAACTTCGTCATATCGACGCGGACATCGCCGCGCTGGGTGGCTCCCTTCAAGGCGCCGTGCATGTAGGGGCTTTGCCTCTCGGTCGTACCGGAATATTGCCCGAGGCTATGGTGCGTCTGACCTCGGAGAACCCCCATGTACGGATCGTGACCAATGAAAGTCCGTTTGATTTGTTGGCCAGTGAACTGCGCGCAGGGGATGTGGATTTCATCCTCGGCGCTCTACGCCCATCGGCCTACGCCAGTGATTTGCATAGCGAGGCCTTGTTGCAGGAGGAGATGGTAATCCTGGTGCGCCGTGACCATCCGTGGCTGAAACGTTCTCTGGTATATGACGACTTGAGTGCCGCCCGCTGGGTTCTGCCTCGTGCCGGCTCTCCGGCACGACAGCTTCTGGACGCATTTTTCGCCCACATCGGTATCGCCGCGCCCAGCCCTGTGATCGAAACGGCCGACCTGGCAATCCTGCGGGGTGTGTTGTTGCGCTCAGACATGCTCGCCGCGGTTTCGGCTCATCAGTTGGAACACGAAATGGCCAGCGGGGATCTGGTGCGCCTGCCGCTTGCCCTTAGCCACACTACGCGCCCGATCGGTCTGATCTCCAGGGCCGGGGCACTTCAATCGCCAGCGGCGCAGGCATTGATGGACAAGATTCGGCAGGTCGTGAATGAGACGGCGATGAGAATCAGCGCTTCGATTTGAAACCGAAGCAGTCCTCGCAACACTGCCCGGAGCGGCCATTGGATTCGATTTTGCTGACGCCGCCTTCTATGTACACCGCTCACCAATGGATAAGTCCTGCTTATCCATGAGTTCCATATAGATCGTTTGTAAGCATCTATAGGGACTTATAGCATCGGATTCCAGAGGTTTGGACTTATTCGGAGGTTGCTATGAAGGTGCTGGTGGCGGTGAAGCGTGTCGTAGACGCCAACGTCAAAGTCCGTGTCAAAGCGGATGAATCTGACGTTGAGTTAAGCAACGTAAAAATGTCGATAAACCCCTTCTGCGAGATCGCTGTGGAGGCCGCACTTCAGTTGAAGGAAAGTGGGCAGGCCAGCGAAATCATCGCCGTATCGGTGGGCCCTGACGCTTGTCAGGAGCAGTTGCGAACCGCCCTGGCGATGGGCGCAGACAGAGCCGTGCTGATCAAGACGAGTAGCGATCTGGAGCCCCTTGCGATTGCCAAACTTCTCTACACGGTCACCCAGCGTGAAGAACCCGGCATTGTTCTCCTGGGTAAGCAATCCATCGATGGTGATAACAACCAGACCGGTCAAATGCTTTCCGCCTTAATGGGCAGCGCTCAAGGCACCTTCGCTTCGCAAATCAACGTCGTCGGTGAGTGGGTCAATGTCATTCGCGAGGTCGACGGCGGACTGGAAACCAGAAGCTTGCGGTTGCCCGCAGTGATCACCGCTGACCTGCGCCTGAATGAGCCACGCTACGCCTCACTTCCCAACATCATGAAAGCGAAGAAAAAACCACTGGAGGTCATTGATGCCTGCGACCTCGGTGTCGATATCGCTCCTCGTTTGAAAGTCATCAAGGTCTCGGCGCCGCCTGAGCGCAAGGCAGGTATTCGTGTGAGTAGCGTTCAAGAACTGGTCGAGAAGCTGAAGAACGAAGCGGGGGTGATCTGATGGCTGTGTTATTGATTGCTGAGCACCACGAAGGGGCTCTTAAATCGGGCACCTTGAACGCGCTTTCAGCGGCGGCGAGCCTTGGGGCAGACGTCGACGTTTTGGTGGCGGGTCATCAGGCGGGCAGTGTCGCTGAGGAGTTGGCATCATTCGCGGGTGTGAGTTGCGTACTGATTTCAGATGCGCCCGAGTATGCAGATCAAGGTGTGGAGAATGTGGCCGCCCTGGTGACCGAGCTGGTGAAGGCCTCGACCTATGGTCATGTCTTTGCCGCCTCTACGGCGTTTGGCAAAAATCTGCTTCCTCGTGTGGCTGCATTGCTGGATGTCGCCCAGGTCAGTGACGTTGTGGAAATCGTTTCCTCGAACACATTCGTTCGGCCGTACTACGCCGGTAATGCCCTGGCGACCGTTGAAAGCGCTGACTCAGTCAAGGTACTGACCGTTCGCACCACGGCGTTTGCAGCTGCCGAACCGACAGGGGCATTGGCGCCTATCAAGTCCATTTCCGTCTCTCACGACACCGGTCTTTCCAAATTCCTGAGTGCCGATTTCAGCGTCTCTGACCGCATCGAATTGACCTCGGCCAAAATCGTCATTTCCGGCGGTCGCGGCATGGGCAGTGGCGAAAATTTCGCCCTGCTGGAAAAAGTCGCCGACAAGCTGGGTGCCGCGGTGGGTGCCTCTCGCGCAGCCGTCGATGCAGGTTTCGTCTCCAACGATATGCAGGTTGGCCAGACAGGCAAGATCGTGGCGCCTGACTTGTACATCGCTGTTGGCATCTCGGGTGCCATTCAACATTTGGCCGGCATGAAAGATTCCAAAATCATCGTCGCGATCAACAAGGACGAGGAGGCGCCGATTTTCCGCGTTGCTGACTACGGCCTGGTTGCCGATTTGTTCGAAGCCGTTCCAGCTCTTGAAGCTGCCCTGTCCTAAGGAGTCTGAAATGAGCGCCAAGCGTACCTATACATTCGCTTTCGATTGTCCAGACCGGGTGGGAATCATCACTCGCACGGCAGGTCTTTTCGCCAGCCATGGCGGTTGGGTTGAGGAAGCCTCGCAGTTCTCTGACGAAGAGAGCAATCGTTTCTTCAGTCGCATGGTTGTTCGCGCGGAGACCCTGCCGTTTGACATCGAAGTGTTGAAACGCAAAGTCGAACCGCTCGCACAAGAGATGTCGATGAACTGGCGTCTGGTCGACAGCGACCAGCGCAAGCGCGTGGTGCTGATGTGCAGCAAAGGCTCGCACTGCATGACCGATTTGCTGGATCGCTGGAAAACCGGTGACCTGGTCTGTGACATCGCCTGCGTTATTTCCAACCATGAGGATTTGCGCAGCCTGGTTGAGTGGTACGGCATTCCATTCGAATACGTACCGGTCGACAAAGATAATAAGGCTGCAGGGTTTGCCAAAACCGAACAACTGATCGATGAGTACCGCGCGGACTGCATCGTTCTCGCTCGTTACATGCAGATTCTTCCGCAGAACCTGTGTGAAAAATACCGCCATAAAGTGATCAACATTCATCACAGCTTCCTGCCCTCGTTCATCGGTGCAAAGCCGTATCACCAGGCGTCCCGTCGTGGAGTAAAGCTGATCGGCGCGACCTGTCACTACGTGACGGAAGACCTCGACGAGGGGCCGATCATTGAGCAGGACGTCGCGCGCGTCAGCCACGAACAGTCTGTTGATGATCTTGTGCGGTTAGGCAAAGACGTCGAAAAAACCGTATTGGCCCGTGGGCTTCGAAACCATCTCGAAGATCGCGTGCTCGTGTACGGCAATAAAACCATCGTGTTCTAAGCACCCCCCAATCGTCGAGCCAGTTGCCCTGCCTGGGGTGCTGGCCCTGGAGTTTTAAAATGAGCAATACCGTTCCGAGTTCGGCTCGTGTCGTCATCGTCGGTGGTGGGGTTATCGGGTGCAGCGTTGCATACCACCTGACCAAACTGGGCATCAAGGATGTCGTGCTGCTGGAGCGCAAGACGCTGACCTGCGGCACGACCTGGCATGCTGCCGGCCTGGTGCCGACCCTGCGCGCGACCTACAACATGAGCATGCTGGCGAAGTACAGCGCTGGTTTGTACGAGGGCCTTGAAGCAGAAACCGGTCAGGCCACTGGCTTCGTGCGTAACGGTTCCTTGAGCGTCGCGACTCACCAGGAACGTTTCACCGAACTCAAGCGCGGCGCGTCGATGGCCAAGCTCTGTGGCTTTCCCTGTGAAGTGGTCAACCCTGAGCAAGCGCTTGACCTGTGGCCGCTGCTGAACATCGAAGACATCGTCGGCGGCGTGTATTTGCCGTTGGACGGTGTGGTCAACCCGGTTGACGTCACCCAGGCACTCGCCAAGGGTGCTCGAATGGGCGGCGCTAAAATCATTGAAAACACCCAGGTCCTGGACATCAAGATCAAGGATGGCAAGGCCGCTGGCGTCGTCACGGCTCAGGGCGATATCGACGCTGAGTTCGTGGTGAATTGCGCCGGTATGTGGGCGCGTAATTTCGGCAAGAAAGCCGGGGTCAACATTCCCCTCCACGCCGCAGAACACTACTACGTGGTCACGGAGCCGATGCCGGAAATCAACGGCATCATGCTGCCGACACTGCGTGACCTGGACTACTACAACTACTTCAAGACCGACGCCGGCAAACTGTTGATCGGCACCTTTGAGCCCAACGCCAAACCTTGGGGGCATGAAGGCATTCCTGATAGCTTCAGTTTTGATGAATTGCCACCTGATTTCGATCACTTGGAACCCTACCTGGAAGCGGCCATTCGCCGAATCCCAGCGCTGGAAAAGACCGGGCTGCAAGTGTTCTTCAACGGTCCTGAAAGCTTTACCCCCGATGACCGCTACCACTTGGGTGAAGCACCTGAGTTGCGTAACTATTTTGTCGCCGCGGGCTTCAACTCGGTGGGCATCCAGTCAGCGGGCGGCGCCGGCAAGGTGCTGGCCGAGTGGATCGCCAAAGGTCACGCCCCAATGGATCTGTGGGACGTCGACATCAAGCGTAATTTGCCGTTCCAGGGTAACTCTCAATACCTGTATGACCGCACCACGGAAGGCCTGGGACTGCTGTATGCCATGCACTGGCCGTTCCGTCAGTTCGAGTCCGCCCGCAACGCACGCAAAAGTATCCTCCATGACCGTTTGGTGGCCGCCAATGCCTGCTACGGCGAAGTGGTCGGCTGGGAGCGAGCGAACTTCTTCGCACCGGTGGGTGAGAAGCCGGAATACGGGTATAGCTGGGGCAAGCAAAACTGGTTCGAGTGGTCAGCAGCCGAACACAACGCGGTGCGCAAAACCGTCGGCCTGTTTGATCAAAGCTCCTTCGCCAAGATACTGGTCCAGGGTCGCGACGCAATGTCGGTGCTCAACCGGATTTGCAGCAACAACATCGATGTCGAGCCGGGAAAGATCGTCTACACCCAGTGGCTGAATGAACGCGGAGGTATCGAGGCCGACCTGACCGTGACACGACTTGAGAAGGAGTCGTTCCTCATCGTCACCGGTCCATGGACGCAGACTCGCGAGCTGAACTGGCTGCGCCGCAACACGCCGGACGAGGCGAATGTTGTCTACACCGATGTCACCTCTTCGATGGCCGTGATCAGCGTGATGGGCCCTAACGCCCGTAATTTGCTGCAACCGCTGACCACCGACGACCTCTCCAACGAGGGCTTCCCGTTTGCCACCTCCAGGGAGATCGAACTCGGCTATGCCCGCGTACGAGCGTCACGGATTACCTACGTGGGCGAGTTGGGCTGGGAGCTGTACATCCCGACTGAATTCGCCCCGGATGTATTCGACCGAATCGTCGCGGCGGGTGAGCCACACGGCTTGAAGTTGTGTGGTTATCACGCCCTGAACTCCCTGCGTATCGAGAAGGGCTATCGCCACTTCGGCCACGACGTGGTGGAGGAGGACACCCCACTGGAAGCCGGGCTTTCGTTTGCCTCGGACTTCAACAAGGCCGGCGGTTTCATTGGCAAAGAAGCCTTGCTCAAGCAGAAAGCCGAAGGCGTGAAGAAACGCATGGTCCTGTTCAAGTTCCTCGATCCAGAAGCTACCAACTACCACGAAGAACCGATCTATCGGAACGGAGAAATCGTCGGCCGCACCACCTCTGGCATGTACGGCCACTTCATCGGCGGCAACGTCGCCATGGGCTATGTCTGCAACGCCGAAGGTGCAACGGCTGACTGGGTGAAAGAAGGCAAGTACGAGATCGAGGTGGCCACCAAGCGCTATGAGGTGGAGGCCAGCCTTCGAGCGTTCTACGACCCTGAGATGAACAAAATCAAGTGCTGACTCCCCTGGGCCAACCGTATTAGCGGCGGTCAGGCACGGTATAGAAACGTCATAACAACAAGTCGATTGAATCGCGCAGTGCCCGGAGGTCCGACTCCGGGCCAGGCGCAAAAATCGCCGGAGACAACCATGAATGCAAAATGCATCGCCAGGTCCAAGTCGTCGCCAACCCCGTCGGGTGCGCAGCTTCGTGCCGCTCCATCACACCTTATCGATTCCGGGCTCGCCCTGAGCCTTTTCTGCCGAAAGATTCCTCTTGAGTTTGCCGCGTCGACCATCAGACACGGGCGTCCGTACGCCTGATCGATAGCAGTCCTGAGTCCACGCGAACAAGAGAAACCGTGTGAGCGCCGTTAAAGGCGGCTTCGCACTTAGCTGATCAAAGAATTGCAGAAGGGTGTTCACATGCAAACAGAATCCTTTGTGAGTTTTCGCAATGTGCAGAAGAGCTACGACGGCGAAAACCTCGTGGTCAAAAACTTCAATCTGGATATTCAGCGCGGCGAATTCATCACCATGCTTGGGCCGTCCGGCTCTGGAAAGACAACGTGCCTGATGATGTTGGCGGGTTTTGAAACCGTCACTCACGGGGAAATCTCCATCGACAGACAGCCGGTTAACGATATCTCGCCACAGAAGCGCGGTATCGGCATGGTCTTTCAAAACTATGCCTTGTTCCCGCACATGACCATTGCTGAGAACCTGGCTTTTCCGCTCAAGGTTCGCGGCTTGTCTTCAAGCGACATCCAGGACAAAGTCAAGAAGTCCCTGGACATGGTCGCCATGGGCGCGCTGGGCAATCGCATGCCGGCACAACTGTCCGGTGGGCAGAAACAACGAGTGGCCCTGGCTCGGGCGCTGATTTTCGAACCTCGCCTGGTGCTTATGGACGAGCCGCTCGGTGCGCTCGACAAACAACTGCGCGAGCAAATGCAGTACGAGATCAAGCGCCTTTCCAAGCAGCTGGGTATTACCGTTGTTTACGTGACCCACGATCAGACTGAAGCACTGACCATGTCTGATCGCATTGCGGTGTTCAACGATGGTGTGGTTCAGCAACTGGCCAATCCGTCCGACCTGTACGAGAAACCCGAGACCGCCTTCGTTGCCAGCTTCATTGGTGAAAACAACCGGCTGACGGGGGAGGTCATCGAGCGCGACGGGGATTACTGCCAAGTGCAAGTCGGCAACCTTCGAGTGAAGGCCGTTGCGGCGAAATCAGCGAGTACCGCCCGTGGCACGAAAACCACCTTGTCGATTCGTCCGGAGCGCGTCTACCTCGATCCAACCGACGGTCAATGCGACAACCGGCTTCCGGCCAAAATTCAAGAGCTGATCTATCACGGGGACCATCTGCGTCTGCGGTTGAGCGTCGCGGACCAGGATGACTTCATCGTCAAAGTGGTCAACGGCGTCAACCAGTCGACGCCGACTCCCGGCGCCCTGGTGACCGTAGGGTGGCGTGCTGACGACTGTCGAGCGCTCAACACCGTTATCTAACTTTCGTCACCGCTCACACGGAGATCACTCCATGAATCGCCCTGTAATGTCTGAAGGGCCTGCGGATCGGCTGTTTGTGCAGCCGAAGGTTGGCCAGTCAATAAAGGAAAGCCTGGACAAGGCCGAGCGTCGGAACAAGTTCAAGTCCGTGCTCCTGGTCTTGCCACTGCTTGCGTTTATCGCCGTGTTCTTTCTCATGCCGATTGGCGACATGCTGATGCGCAGCGTGCAAAACGGCACGCTCGCCGACTACATGCCCAACAGTGCAGTCGAGTTGAAGCACTGGGAGCGGCAGGCGCTGCCTGAGGAGAAGACGTTTGCAGTCCTCGGCAACGATATTCTCGCCCTGCTGAAATCGCAGAATCTGGACCGGGTCGGGACTGACTTGAACCGCGTGCAAAGCGGCATGAAGCTGCTGTTGAACAAGACGGCGAGAGGTCTGGAAAAACAGAGTCAGGCAGGGATCACCGAATTCAAGCCGCTGATGATCAGCATCGACAAACGCTGGGGTGAAACCGCAACGTGGTCGCAGCTCAAGGTGATGGCGCCCTCGATTTCCGCGGTGCATTACCTGGCGGCGCTGGATCGTCAATACGACGATAACGGCGACATCGTCCAGCAGCCGGAAAGCCGGCAAATTTATGTCGACAACCTGCTGAAGACGCTGGCGGTCAGTGTCGCGATCACTTTCATCTGCTTCCTGCTGGGCTATCCGCTGGCGTACTTCCTGGCCAGCTTGCCGGACCGCTTCAGCAACCTGCTGATGATCCTCGTGCTATTGCCGTTCTGGACATCGTTGCTGGTCAGGACCAGTGCCTGGATTGTGATTCTTCAATCCAATGGGGTCTTTAATGATGTCCTGCGCAGTCTGGGCATCATCAATCAGCCGCTCGATCTGATGTACAACCTGTACGGCACGATCATCGCCATGACGCATATCCTGCTGCCGTTCATGGTGCTGCCGCTTTACAGCGTCATGCGCGGTGTCGACCAGACCTACATCCGTGCCGCGCACTCCATGGGCGCCAGCTCCATGCGCACTTTTTTCAAGATCTACTTTCCGCTGTCCCTGCCGGGCGTCAGTGCCGGGGGTATTCTGGTCTTCATTCTGGCGGTGGGCTACTACATCACGCCTGCACTCGTGGGCGGCCGCACCGGCCAGATGATCAGCAACTTCATCGCTTATCACATGCAGACGTCCTTGAACTGGGGTCTGGCCTCGGCAATTGCCAGCCTGCTTCTGGTGGTAGTGCTGCTGATGTACTGGGTCTACGACCGATTCGTAGGCATTACCAATATGAAGTTGGGGTGAGCCATGAGCCTTCCAAATTACATCGGACCTTTCGAGCGCTGCTGGTTTTTCACCGTGCGCGGGTTTGCCCTGCTCGTGTTGCTGTTTCTGGTGGTGCCGATCCTGGTGATCATTCCGCTGTCCTTTAACGTCGAGCCGTATTTCAGCTTCACGTCGGACATGCTTCATTTGAAGCCGGAGGCATTTTCCCTGCGCTGGTATCACCAGTTGATCAACGACCCACTTTGGGTGCTGTCGATCAAGAACAGCTTCCTGGTGGCGTGTGGTGCGACCGTGATTGCCACCGCGCTCGGTACGCTCGCATCCATTGGGCTGAGCCGCGCTGACCTGCCGTACAAACGCCTGCTCACCGGCATTCTGATTTCGCCGATGATCGTCCCGGTGATTATTTCCGCCGCCGGCATGTATTTCTTTTACAGCAAGTTGGGGATTGGCCAGAGCCTGCTCGCGCTGATCCTGTCGCATGCTGTGCTGGGTACGCCTTTCGTGATTCTGACCGTCACCGCAACGCTCGTGGGGTTCGATCATTCACTGACCCGTGCCGCCGCCAGCATGGGCGCATCGGCGACTTACACGTTTTTCAACGTGACGTTTCCCCTCATTCGCCCCGGCATCATTTCAGGCGGGCTGTTCGCATTCATCACTTCGTTCGACGAGGCGGTGATCGTTCAGTTTTTGGGCGGGGTCGAGCAGCGCACCATCCCTCGTCAGATGTGGTCCGGAATGCGTGAGCAGATCAGTCCCACGATTCTCGCTGCTGCCACGTTGCTGATCATTTTGTCTGTCCTGCTGTTGCTGTCTATCGAAGTCCTGCGCCGTCGTTCGCTCCGCGTTCGTGGAATCACTAATTGATCTGAGATCTAGGGAAGCCGTTATGAAAAAGATGTTGATATGCGCGGTAACAAGCCTCGCGTGTGTGTCTGCGATGGCGCAAGAGAATTTGACGATTGTCACATACGGTGGCTCATTGGCGGCTGCCCAGACCAAGGCAGCGATCAAGCCATTCAGCGAGAAAACAGGGGTGAAAACCACGCTGGAGGATTACTCCGGTGGCATCGCTCAGCTCAAGGCTCAAGTCGATACCAAAAACGTCACCTGGGACGTCGTCGACATGGAATTACCGGATGCCGTTCGGGCGTGCAATGCGGGGCTGTTTGAACGTATCAACCCAAGCAAGGACCTGGAAGCTGGTACGGGTGGCGCCCCGGTTGACGTGGACTTCATCTCCGGCGCCGTCACCGACTGCGCGGTGGCCAACATCATTTGGTCGACGGCGGTCGCTTACAACGTCAACGCGTTCAAAGGTGAACAGCCCGCCACGCTGAAGGATTTCTTTGACCTGAACAAATTCCCTGGCAAACGCGGCTTGCGCAAGGCGCCTCAGGGCACGTTGGAGTGGGCACTGCTGGCCGATGGGGTGCCTCGCAATGAAGTGTATTCCACCCTGGAAACTGAGGCGGGTATCGAAAGGGCTTTCGCCAAACTCGACTCGATCAAGAGTCAGGTGATCTGGTGGGAAGCGGGTGCCCAGCCGCCGCAATTGCTTGCGGACGGCCAGGTCGTAATGACCTCGGCATGGAATGGACGTATCTGGACAGCCCAGACCCAAGAGAAACAACCGTTCAAGATTATCTGGGACGGTCAACTGTACGACATGGATGTTTGGGCTGTGCCGGCCGGCAGCAAGAACAAAGCGCGAGCCATGGAGTTTCTCAAGTTCGCCACGAGCACCCCGGTGCTGGCGGAGCAAAGCAAATACATCGCCTATGGCCCGACGCGTAAATCGTCTCAAGCCCTGGTCAGCGAAGAGATGAAGCCGCATCTGCCGACCTCCCCGGAAAACTTCAAGACGGCATTGCAAATGAATGCCGAATGGTGGGGTGACCATGCCGACGAACTCAATGAACGCTTCAATGCCTGGCTGACAAAGTAAAACTTTGCCCTTACAGCCTTCTCAGGAGTTCAGCGCCATGTCGACTTTGATTTACCTCGGGCTCGGGAGTAACCAGGACCGAGATCATCATTTGGGGCTGGCGTTGGAGTTCCTGGCCGCATTGCTAGTGGATGTTCAGTGCTCCCCGGTCTATTCCTCCGCGGCTGCCGGCTGCGTGGGCGACGATTTTTTTAATGTTGTTCTGTCCGGACGCACTGATCTATTGCTGGGCCAGTTGAGTGATGTTCTAAAGCGTTTTGAGGCCAGATACGCGCGCGTGCTGGCTCCTCGAATCGTCTTACCGGTGGATATCGATATTTTGTTGTATGGGGATTTTGTCGGTGTTTACGAGCATGGGGTGCTGCCAAGGTCGGATCTCATCGACAGACCTTACGTGATGATGCCGCTTGCCGTGCTCGCCCCGGAGGGAGTGCATCCCGTCACCGGTAAAACCTGGAAAACGACCTGGCTTGAGTTTGAGCGGGACATGCCAGCCGAGGATAAACCTGTCCCTGTCGCCAGCGGCGGGCTGAGCCTGCACAAGGGGGCAAAAAACGCCGGGGCGGATGATCTTGTGATGGCGCAGACGCTTAAATCACTGCGTCTTCGCCACGGCCTTACACAGCGCAAGCTCGCCGAAAAAGCACGGGTTACCCATAGCTCCATATCGGTCATAGAAAAGAATCAAGCGAGCCCCGGGGTTAATACGTTGGGCAAGATCCTGTCCGCGCTATCGACTTCACTGCCTGAGTTCTTTGCAGAGATTGAGCGAGGAGGTGCAGAAGTAAAACCCGGGTAGAGAATTCTGGAGTTCTGAACAAATAGGGTTGTAGTGGTTTTAATTCATCAAATCTGAGGTCGAAGACAATGAAAATGGTACCCAGACTGACAATGGCTGACGCTCAACACATCATGCAAGCTTGCCTTGCGAAAGCCAGGGAACTGGCGGTTGATATGGACATCGCCATTACCGATGACGCCGGTCATCTGATCATGTTTCAGCGCATGGACAATGCGCGAATCACCAGTATCGACATTGCCATCAGCAAATCCTTCACGGCTGCCGCCGCACGTAAATCGACGCGCGCCTATGGCGAAATCAGCGTGCCAGGCAAACCGGCCTTCGGCATCAACACCAGCAACCAGGGACGTTTTTCCATTGTCGCCGGTGGACTGCCGCTCTTCATGCAAGAGTTCATCGTGGGTGGGGTAGGGTGCAGTTCAGGTACTCCCGATCAGGATGAGATTGTGGCGCAAGCCGGCGTCAATGCCTTTACCGCCTATATCAGCTGATCAACTCAAAAACTCCAAAGTCGTTCATCTAGCGCGTTCACGTTCGCTGTTAGAAGCGTTTCTGCGCGCTTGATTTCCTGATCCGAACAAAAATAAAAGTTGAAGGAGTGATAAACAATGTTCAGCCAGCAAGACCAAATCCAGGGTTACGATGACGAACTGCTGAGTGCGATTGATGCAGAAGAGCGCCGCCAGGAACAGCATATTGAGCTGATTGCTTCAGAAAACTACACCAGTCAGCGGGTGATGGAAGCCCAGGGCAGTGGGTTGACCAATAAGTATGCTGAAGGTTACCCAGGCAAGCGTTACTACGGCGGCTGCGAGCACGTCGATAAGGTTGAGCAGTTGGCGATTGACAGAGCCAAGGAACTGTTTGGTGCAGATTACGCCAACGTTCAGCCGCACTCCGGTAGTCAGGCTAATGCCGCTGTTTACCTGGCGCTCCTCCAGCCGGGTGACACCGTATTGGGGATGAGTCTGGCCCACGGTGGGCATTTGACTCATGGTGCCAAGGTCAGTTTCTCCGGCAAGCTCTACAACTCGGTGCAGTACGGTATCGATACCGTCACGGGGTTGATTGATTACGACGAAGTCGAGCGACTGGCGGTCGAGCATCAACCCGAAATGATCATCGCCGGGTTTTCCGCTTACTCGAAAACCCTGGATTTCCCGCGCTTTCGCGCCATCGCTGATAAGGTCGGCGCCTACCTGTTTGTCGATATGGCTCACGTGGCCGGATTGGTAGCGGCAGGCCTGTATCCGAATCCGCTTCCCTACGCGCATGTGGTCACGACTACCACTCACAAGACGCTGCGCGGTCCCCGTGGTGGCTTGATTCTAGCCAAAGGTAATGAAGACCTTGAGCGAAAACTCAACGCCGCAGTCTTTCCAGGCGGGCAGGGCGGCCCATTGATGCATGTGATCGCCGCAAAGGCTGTGTGCTTCAAGGAAGCGCTGGAGCCTGGATTCAAAGCGTATCAACAGCAAGTGATCAAAAACGCCAAGGCGATGGCGAGCGTGTTTCTCCAACGCGGTTATGACGTGGTCTCGGGCGGGACCGACAATCATCTGTTCCTTGTCAGCCTGATCCGCCAACGCCTGACGGGCAAGGATGCTGACGCCGCCTTGGGTCGGGCTCACATTACCGTGAACAAAAATGCCGTGCCGAACGACCCACAGTCGCCGTTCGTGACCTCCGGCCTGCGCATCGGAACTCCTGCGGTGACCACACGTGGATTCCAGGAGCCAGAATGTAGCGTTCTTGCCAGCTGGATCTGCGACATTCTCGACAAACTCGGTGATGCCGAGGTAGAGGCCCGTATCGCCCGTCGCGTTTCAGAATTGTGTGAGCGCTTCCCTGTCTACAAAGCCTGATCATCCACCTGCATTCGCTGCGGAGTTGAGTATGTCGCTGAGTGTTTTTGATCTGTTCAAGGTGGGCATCGGTCCATCCAGTTCGCACACCGTCGGGCCGATGCGCGCAGCCGTGCGCTTTGCCGAGGGACTGAGGGACCAAGGCTTGCTGGAGCAAGTGGAGAGTGTTCGGGCAGAGCTGTACGGTTCTCTTGGCGCCACGGGAAAAGGGCACGGAAGTGACAAAGCAGTACTGCTGGGGCTGGAAGGGGAATATCCCGATACGGTCGATACCACGGCAGTTGAGGCAAGGTTGGCGGTGATTCGCGGCTCTGGAACCCTGAAGCTCTTGGGGGAGAAGCCCATTCGCTTTGTCGAAAAAGAGCACTTGGCGATGATCCGTAAGCCTTTGCCCTATCATCCCAACGGAATGATCCTGCGTGCATTCGACAGGGCTGGCTTACAGATTTGTAGCCGTGAGTATTACTCGGTGGGCGGCGGGTTTGTGGTGGATGAAGAAGCGATTGGGCTTGATCGTATTGTCGAAGATCGAACGCCACTTCGTTATCCTTTCTTGACGGGGCGGGAGCTGCTTGAGCAGTGCTCACGTAATGGTCTCTCGGTCAGCCAGTTGATGGCCGAGAACGAGAAGGCGTGGCGTAGTCCGGAGCAAACCCGTGAAGGTCTGCTGCATATCTGGCAAGTGATGCAGGACTGCGTTCTGGCTGGTTGCCGTACCGAAGGCATCATGCCAGGTGGGCTGAAGGTCAAACGTCGTGCTGCGGCGTTGTACCGTCAGCTCAGTGGCAGTCCTGAGGCCAATTTAAGGGACAGCCTTTCAGTACTCGATTGGGTCAACCTTTACGCCCTGGCGGTTAATGAAGAAAACGCCAGTGGGGGCCGTGTAGTGACGGCACCCACCAACGGCGCTGCGGGTATCGTCCCGGCGGTTCTTCACTATTACCGCAGGTTTGTACCCGGTGCGGATGAGGAAGGGGTGCAACGTTTCCTGCTCACCGCCGCTGCAATCGGAATTCTTTACAAGGAAAACGCGTCGATCTCTGGCGCAGAAGTCGGTTGCCAAGGTGAAGTGGGGGTGGCCTGTTCGATGGCGGCTGGAGCGCTGTGCGAGGTCCTCGGCGGAACGGTGCAACAGGTAGAGAATGCGGCTGAAATTGGCATGGAGCACAACCTCGGCCTGACCTGCGATCCCATCGGTGGCCTCGTTCAGGTGCCCTGCATTGAGCGAAATGCCATGGGGTCGGTGAAGGCCATCAACGCCGCGCGCCTTGCTTTGCGTGGTGATGGGCAACATTTCGTCTCGCTCGACAAGGTGATCCGCACCATGCGTCAAACGGGAGCGGACATGAAAAGCAAATACAAGGAAACCGCGCGAGGCGGTCTTGCGGTGAACATTATCGAATGCTGAATTAGGTGGTACTCGGGGGGCAGAGTGATCTGCCCTATGATTAGGATCATGTCGTTTTAACTAAGGTATCTCATTACCTCTTAACTGCGCTGGAATCGTTTGCAGCGCACACCGCTCCTCCATTGGCTATTAGACAATTTGAAAGGCAGCTTTTTGGCTGTGGATTCAACCGGTCGACGCAACAGATTGGCGACGGGGAAGCCATGATTCTCGCCGTAGTCGCTGGCACGGGCTTGTGCCAGATGCCACGCAGCCTGTTCCAGGACGATATCGAAGCGGGCAGGCTGGTGGAGGTTCTGCAAGTGTATGAACCAGAAGCTGTAGATGTGCATGCCGTCTGGCCAAAGGTGTCCCATCTGCGCCCGAAGGTCAGGTACGTGGTGGATGAACTGGTCAAGCTTTGTGAGCATTGGCAGTGATGCGGGCTGATGCCAGGTGAATTCCATCGTTGCGCACTATCAGCCTTCATCGTTCAATCGCTGAACAGATCAAACATCAGCTGCCGGAACCATTTGTTCGCCGGGTCTCGATTGTATTTACCGTGCCAGAACAAGTTGATGGCGATCTCGGGAAGCGGCAAAGGCAACGGCAAACTCGTCAGCCCGAAGGGGCGGGCGCAGCTGTTGGCGAAACGCTCAGGGACCGTGGCGATCAGGTCGGTGTTCTGCAGGATATGACCGACAGCGACGAAGTGTGGCACCTCCAGTCGAATGTCTCGTTGCAGACCGGCCCGCTGCATATGTGTATCTATCTCTCCATGCCCCGTGCTGGCGGCAATGATCCTGACATGCCCGAACTCGCAAAAGCGCTCCCGTGTCATGGGCTGTTCAGTGAGAGGGTGGTCCTTGCGGCATAAGCACACGTAGCGATGGTGGAACAGGCGCCTCTGGTAGAAGCCCGCTTGCAGATCCGGCAGCAATCCGACGGCCAGATCCACCTCGCCATTGGCCAGACTCTCGGAAAGTTCGGCATTGCTGCGCAATGTGCTGACCGATATCCCAGGGGCCTGTTTGAGCAGGGCGTCGATCAACCGAGGCACAAAGTAAATCTCCCCGATGTCGGTCATTGCCACGACAAAGCGCTTTTGGCTGGTCGTCGGATCGAACTCGTCATGGCGATTGATCGCGCCGTGCAGCAGGTTGATTGCCTGGGAGACTGGTTCAGCCAATTGAGCGGCATAGGGCGTCGGCTGCATCCCCTGATGGGTGCGCACAAACAATTCGTCGTTGAACGTGTTCCGCAAACGCTTCAGCGCATTGCTGACGGCGGGTTGAGTCAGCCCAAGGCTCTCGGCCGCAGCTGAAACACTTCGATCCACCAGCAATTGGTGAAAGATCACTAGCAGATTTAGATCCAGTTCACGCAGGTTCATTGCAAATTTTCTCGGCTTTGAGACGGCTCTTGAAAGTTAATTAGTATTCAGGTTGGTGATAGTTTGTATGGGGTTGAGGGCATTTATCAATGGTTTGTGAATAGTTATGATCGGGCTATTCCAAAAACAACACATAAGGTTTCCCCCATGAGTAGCCCTCATTCTGTCTTGCAAGTGGGCATTGTTGGCGGTGGTATCGCTGGCGTTGCCTTGGCACTGGATCTTTGCCGTCATCAACATCTTGATGTGAAATTATTTGAAGCTGCTCCCGCCTTTGGCGAGGTCGGCGCAGGCGTGTCCTTTGGTGCGAACGCCGTCCGCGCCATCGAAGGACTGGGTATTGGCAAACCCTACGAACTCATCGCTGACCGCACCCCGCAACCGTGGCAAGACATCTGGTTTGAATGGCGTCGAGGCGTCGATGCCGGTTATCTCGGTGCCAGCGTTGCCCAAGGCGTCGGTCAGTCTTCCGTTCACCGCGCAGATTTCCTCGACGCCTTGGCCAAGCAATTGCCAGAAGGTATCGCCTGCTTCGACAAGCGTGCGGTTGGTGTCCATGAGACGGGGGACAGGGTTAGCGTTCAGTTCACTGATGGCACGGACTATCAGTGCGACCTTTTGATCGCCGCCGACGGTATCAAATCCTCGATTCGCGACTATGTACTCCAGGGACTGGGTCAGCCTTTGGTCGCGCCCCGATTCAGCGGAACCTGTGCCTATCGCGGAATGATCGACAGCGAGCAACTGCGCGCCGCCTATCGCACTGCGGGTGTTGATGAGCACCTGATCAACGTCCCGCAAATGTACCTGGGACTCGACGCCCACATCCTCACTTTTCCGGTCAAGCAGGGCCGACTGATCAACGTGGTTGCGTTCGTTTCTGATCGCACCGACCCCAACCCGGTATGGCCGCAAGACACACCTTGGGTCAAAAGCACCAGCCAGGCCCAGATGCTGGAAGCGTTCTCCGAGTGGGGGGATGCCGTTCGCGTGCTGCTCGAGTGCATTCCCGAACCTACCCTCTGGGCACTTCACGAACTGGAAGAGCTTGCAGGTTATACCCATGGCCACGTAGGGCTGATCGGTGACGCTGCCCACGCCATGCTCCCCCATCAAGGTGCCGGTGCGGGGCAAGGGCTGGAAGATGCCTGGCTGCTCGCACGCCTGCTGGGAGACCCTCGGGTGCTTCAAAGTGACGCCCAAAGCGTGCTTGAGGTGTACGACGCTATCCGCAGACCTCGCGCCTGCCGCGTGCAGCGAACGTCCTGGGAAGCTGGCGAACTCTATGAGTTTCGAGACCGTCAGGTCGAAGACCAAGAACCTCTTCTGTCGACAACTCTGGCCAGTCGTTTCGACTGGCTGTGGAGCCACGACATGCAATCGGACCTGGTAGAGGCTCGCACCCGGCTCGGGTGGTCAGATGCCGTCTGATTGCGTTCCTGCAATGCGCCAGTTCCCAGGGGCTGGCGCGCTACACCCACAATAAAAATAGGTGAAACCTCTATGGCTGTCAGCATTTCCCATACCCCCCCAATGCTTGAGTTTTTCCAGGACGCAGCAGGGCTGAAGAACGCGGCGGGTAACCCGCGCAATAAACAAATCGTGTTACGTATTCTGCAAGAGACCGCCAGGCTCATTGAAGAACTGGAGATCAGTGATGGTGAGTTCTGGGCCGGTGTCGAATACATCAACCGTCTCGGCAAAAGCAACGAGGCCGGGCTGCTGGCGGCAGGCCTGGGCGTTGAGCACTTTCTCGATCTGCTCAACGATGCCAAGGAAGCCGACGCAGGGAGTACCGGAGGCACACCGCGGACGATTGAAGGGCCTTTGTATGTAGCCGGTGCGCCCCTCAGCCAGGGTTACGCCCGGATGGATGATGGCGCCGAAGACGAGGTCGCCACTGCATTTTTTGTGGAAGGACAGATCCTCAATCTGCAAGGCCAGCCGATTGCGGGGGCCCTGGTGGACCTGTGGCAAGCGGACAGCAAGGGCAACTACTCCCACTTCGATAAAAGCCAATCCGAATTCAATCTGCGCCGGCGCATCGTGACCGACGCCGACGGTCGTTACCGGGTCAGGAGCATCGTCCCCTCGGGCTACGGCTGTGACCCCCAGGGTCCGACCCAGGAGTGCCTCAATCACCTGGGCCGACATGGCCAGCGCCCGGCGCATATCCACTTCTTCGTGTCCGCTCCGGGGTACGAACATTTGACCACCCAGATCAACCTGTCCAACGACAAGTACCTCTGGGATGACTTCGCCTACGCCACCCGAGATGGATTGATCGGCGAGGTGCAGTTCATCGATGACCAGGCTTCGGCGGCTGCCCATCACGTGCCCGGACGTTTTGCGCAAATGACCTTTGATTTCCAGCTGCGTCCAGCAGCCAACCCTGAAGCGCAACAGCGCAGCAATCGCCCGCGTGCCTTGCAAACCGCGTAAGTCGAAGCAGCATCCCCTGAAACTATTCTAGAGGATAAAGACATGTCCCAAAGCACCCTTACCCCTATCGAAGTCAACGTTGCCGTATTGCGTGAAGCCGGTGGCAGGCTCCAGCTCGAGCGTGCAGAGCTGGCGGTTCCGCGCGCAGATGAAGTCCGTGTGCGTATCGTCGCGACGGGTGTTTGCCACACCGACATGGTGGTACGTGACCAGCTGTTTCCCACGCCGCTGCCGATCGTCCTGGGTCACGAAGGCGCCGGGGTTGTCGAGTCGGTGGGCGCTGCGGTCACCACCATCGCCCCTGGCGATCACGTGGTCATGACCTACATGTCCTGCGGCTTGTGCCTGCCTTGTGAAACCGGGCATCCCGCGCATTGCTCCCATATGCACCCGCTGAACTTCGGCGGTGGGCGCCTCGATGGCAGCACCTCGACCTGCAGCTGCGACAACGCGGCGCCGATACATGACCACTTCTTCGGCCAGTCGTCTTTTTCGACCTATGTCATCGCCAGTGAGCGCAGCGTGGTGAAAGTATCGAAAGAGGCCCCGCTCGAATTGCTCGGCCCGCTGGGGTGCGGCATTCAGACGGGCGCGGGTTCGGTACTCAAGGCGTTGCAAGTGGAGGCGGGCGCCAGTTTCGCGGCTTTCGGTGCTGGCGCAGTAGGCCTGGCGGCGGTGATGGCGGCCAAGGTGGCCGGCGCCACCACCATTATCGCTGTCGACGTGACGCCGAGCCGCCTGAGCTTGGCGCTTGAAGTGGGCGCCACCCACGTGATCAACAGCCGTGAAGAGGACCCTGTCCAGCGCATCCGTGAGATCACCGGCGGTGGCGTGAACTACAGCCTGGAATGCTCCGGGCGTGCGGAAGTGTTGCGTCAGGCCATCGACGCGCTCACGACGCTGGGGACCTGCGGGATTGTCGGGGCAACCAAGATAGGCACGGAGGTGGCGTTCAACATCAACGACGTGATGATCCCCGGTAAGCGAATCATGGGCATTGTCCAGGGTGACGTGGTCGCTAACGCCTTCATTCCCATCCTCGTAGACCTGCACCTGCAAGGCCGCTTCCCGTTTGACAAGCTATGCCGGTTCTACGCGTTTGACCAGGTCAATGAAGCGATGGCCGACAGCGAAAGCGGTATCACGATCAAACCGATTCTACGCATGCCGGCCGCGGCCGACCTAGCGTGATTTTTCAGGCTCATTAAGGGACCCCAAGATGAATGTTCAGCTCGTAATCGACAATATCCCGCAAGCGGCTTCGGACGGTAAAACCTACCAGCGTATCGACCCGGTCAGCGGCAAGGTGGTCACCACCGGCGCCGCTTGCAGCATCGAAGATGCCCTGCGTGTCGCGGCCTCTTCGCAGCAAGCGTTCAAGACCTGGTCGAAGGTCGGCCCGACCGAACGCCGCCGCCTGCTGCTGGCCGCCGCCGATGCACTGGAAGGCAAAATGGAGCTGTTGTGCAGTGTCATGGCCGAAGAAATCGGCGCGTCGCAGCTGTGGTCGCAGTTCAATGTGGGGGCTTCGGCCAACCTGCTGCGTGAAGCCGCGGCGCTCACCACACAGATCAAGGGCGAGACCCTGGCCACCGACAAGCCCGACACCTTATCGGTCACCCTGCGCCAGCCCGCTGGTACGGTATTGAGCATCGCGCCGTGGAATGGCCCGGTGATCCTCGGCACCCGGGCCATTGCCTACCCCTTGGCGTGTGGCAACACCGTGATTTTCAAAGGCTCGGAGAACAGCCCGCGTACCCACGAATTGCTCGCGCAGGCCTTTTACGAGGCTGGCTTTCCGCCTGGCGTGGTGAACTTCATCATCTCTGCCCCCGAAGATGCCGGTGCCGTGACGGAAGCGCTGATTGCCCACGACACCGTACGCCGGGTGAACTTCACCGGCTCGACCAAAGTCGGCCGGATGATTGCCCAGACCAGTGCGAAGTACCTTAAGCGCTGTCTGCTGGAACTGGGCGGTAAGGCACCGTTTATCGTGCTCGAAGATGCTGACCTGGATGGCGCGGTCAATGCAGCAGTGTTCGGGGCTTTTCTGTACCAGGGGCAAATCTGCATGTCGACCGAGCGGTTTGTGGTCGATGACGCCGTGGCGGACGAATTCGTTGCGAAGTTCGCAGAGCGTATCCGCGGCCTAGAGCAGGGTAACCCGCTGACCAACCCGGCCAGCGTGGTCGGCCCGATGATTTCCCAGGGTTCGGTGCAACGCATCAACCAGTTGCTCGACGATGCCATTGGCAAGGGCGCGACTATTGTGGCCGGCGGGCTGGCAGAGCAGGCGCAAATGGCGCCGACGCTGGTGGACCGGGTGTCATCGGCGATGGAAATCTACGATGAGGAAACCTTCGGTCCGGTCACCACGGTGGTGCGGGTCAAAGGCGCTGAGCAAGCGCTGGAAGTGGCTAACGACACGGCGTTCGGCCTGTCCTCGGCGATCTTCAGTCGCAATGTCAGCCTTGCCTTGGACTTGGCCAACCGCCTGGATGCCGGTTGCGTGCATATCAACGGAGCCACCGTGCAAAACGAGCCTCAGGCCCCTTACGGCGGGATGAAAAACAGTGGCTACGGCCGGTTCGATGGCAGCGCCGTTATCGATGAGTTCACCGAGGTGAAGTGGGTCACGGTCGAGCCTTCCGACCAGCCTTACCCGTTCTGACGCCAGGACACCAAGACCGGCTCTGCGGAGCCGGTTACCGACATTACTGGTTTTATCACGGCACTCTGGGTGTCGCGCCCGGCGCTGCCTGCGAATTCTCAACGCATCAATGGTTGCCACAATGAATAATAAAAAAACCTTTGCCGCTGTAAATGTCCTGCGAAATATTCCCGGCTTGACCGCTGGCTGCGCGCTGGCGTTTTTTCTGCCCGCCGCCCAAGCCACTGAGGGCGGCGGGTCGTCGTACCCCATGGGGGCGGAAAACTTCATGACCGGCGCCATGCCACCGCCTGGCTTTTATGTGCAAGTCTTTGCGCAAAGCTATCGCGCCGACCGTCTTCTCGACAATCAGGGCAAGCGGGCGGTCGATGACTTTCACCTGAGCGCCGATGTGATTGCCCCCAGGCTGATCTGGGTGACCGAGCAAACAATACTCGGCGGGGCGTTGGCGTTTCACGTCAACGTTCCATTGGTTGATCTAAGGGTGGAGGTCAACGGCCAGCATCAAAACAAAACGGGGCTTGGGGACATCATCTTTGGTCCGGCTCTGGGGTATCACTACAGCGAAAAATTTCACGCGATTTATGCAGTTGACGTCTTCGCCCCAACCGGGCGTTACGATCGCGGTGACCTGGCCAATATTGGCCGCAACTACTGGGCGTTTGAACCCATCGCGGCGTTTTCGTATGTCGATCCTGCGGGGGTGAACGCCGACATCAAGATGATGTATGACTTCAATCTGCGCAATGCCGCTACTGACTATCGCTCTGGTCAGGAGTTGCATGCCGACTACTCCCTGGGTTGGGGCTTCGGCAATGGCTGGGTAGTTGGGGTAGGCGGTTACGTCTACCGCCAGACCACTGACGATCATCAAGATGGTGACCGTGTTGAGGACAACAAGGGGCGCGCGTTTGCCATCGGCCCTTCGATCAAGTACGCCAGCGATTCCGGCTGGTTCGTGACCGCAAAGTGGCAGAAAGAGAGCGAGGTACGCAATCGTCCGGAAGGGGAGGCTTACTGGGTCAAGCTGACCATTCCCCTTTAGCCAGATATCGCGCGCAGGCCCCTGATGCTATGGGCTGAACAGTAGAGGTTTTTTCTACACAGCGGCGATTTTTACGGCGTTTATCCCTGCTGGAAAGCCCTATAGGATCGCGTTGCGCGTGCCTCTGGCGAAACGCATCAGGTACTTTGAAAGCAGGGATAAATCGATGACGGTATCAAAAACCGACGGCTACACCGGCGCTGCCAAGTGGTTGCACTGGGGCATGGCCCTGATATGGCTCGGCAGTTGGGGGGTGGGCATTCTGGCCACCCATTGGCGTGACGAACTCAATCCACATCATGAGCTGACCTTTCTGCACAAGGCTACGGCTAGCACCCTGCTTTTTCTCCTTGTTGTGAGAGTTGCCTGGCGGTTGATGAACCAGCCACCAGCCTTGCCCGAGAGCATGAGTCCGCTGATGAAGCGGGGGGCAATGATCGGTCACATTTTGCTTTACGCAGTTGCTCTGATTGCCTTGCCCCTTTCTGGCTGGTATTGGAGTTCGATTGCAGATAAGCCCATTCTCGTGCTTGGACTTTTTCTTTTGCCTCCGCTGGTCGACCCTAATCCTGATCTTTACGACCTGGCTAAATACATCCACACCTGGACAGCATGGTGCTGCGGCGTGCTCGTCGGCGGCCATTTTTTGGTCGCTCTTAAGCACCACTTCCTCGACAAGGATGGCATCTTGGCCGGCATGCTCCCCAATACCAAGAATTGAGTGGGGAACTTGAACTCGCCGGAAATAGTGCTGCTGACACTGCTTACATTTGCCGTCGGTTAGCGCAGGTGCTTTTGGGAATGTTAAGTGAACCCTTGGGGGCCTTTACCTTGGTAAGCGATGTCATGTGGGTTCCCTTGTGATCTTCTTGATCGCAGAGCTGGTGGCCATTGATGATTTCCATCTATTTGTATTAGTGGCTAAAAGGTAAGGGGCCGGCGAACACACCTTCCGACCTTGGCCAATAAGGGTGATTGTGTCCGCGTAATTTTAAGCGGACGCAATTACCCTTAATGTCAGGATCGCCATGCGTGAACGTAAGTCCTATTCAAAATCCTTCAAAGCCCAGGTCGTCCACGAGTGCCAGCAGCCTGGTGTTTCCGTGGCGGCTATTGCGATGAGTCACGGTATCAATGCTAATGTCGTGCGCCGTTGGCTACCGCTTTATCGTGATCAACAGACAATCGCGCTGCCAGCTTTCATTCCTTTGAAAGTCGAACCACAGCGAAAAACCGAAGCGTTGGCGATCATCGAGTTACCACTTGGCCAACAAACGCTCACGGTAAAGTGGCCAACTTCCGATCCCGAAGGATGCGCCCGATTCATCCGTGGGCTCGCTCAATGATCCGCATCGACTCCATCTGGCTCGCCACTGAACCGATGGACATGCGAGCGGGCACCGAAACCGCATTGGCCAGAGTGATCGCGGTGTTCGGTGCGGCGAAGCCGCACTGTGCTTATCTGTTCGCCAATCGCCGAGCCACACGGATGAAAGTGTTGGTGCATGACGGCTTCGGTATCTGGCTGGCTGCTCGCCGCTTGAATCAAGGCAAATTTCACTGGCCTGGCATTCGTCATGGCTCTGAAATGGAACTGGATACCGAGCAACTTCAGGCGTTGGTGCTGGGCCTGCCATGGCAACGCGCGGGCTCCGGCGGCGCGATCACACTGCTTTAGCGGCTGCCATTAGCCTATCGGTCTATCGCCGCGAATAGTCTGGTCTGGCAAAATCGGCACCATGACTTCGCTCCCCAATCTCGATCACCTTACCCCTGAACAACTGCGCGCTTTGGCGGCGCAGTTGATACAGCGTGTCGAGACACTCGACCAGCAGGTCGAGACGATGGGCAAGACGGTCGAGACCATGGGCAAGAAGATCAACCGCGACCAGACGGTTATCGAGAAGCTGAGCCACGAAATCGCCCAGCTCAAGCGCTTGAAGTTTGCCAAGCGCAGCGAGCAGATGAATCCTGAGCAGGCCAGCTTGCTCGATGACCTGATCGATACCGATATCGCGGCGATTGAGGCCGAGCTTCAAGCCTTGCAAACCGCGCCAGCGGCGACCGAGAAAAAGCAAAAGCCCAAGCGCACCGCGTTGCCGGCAGAGTTTCCACGCACGCTGATCCATCACGAACCGGACAACACCCACTGCCCATGCGGCTGCGCCCTCAAGCGCATCGGTGAGGACGTCAGCGAGAAGCTGGACTACACGCCCGGCGTGTTCACCGTCGAACGCCATGTCCGTGGCAAGTGGGTATGCGATGAGTGCGAAACGCTGATCCAGGCACCCGTTCCGGCACAGGTCATCGACAAGGGTATCCCGACCGCCGGGCTGCTGGCCCACGTCATGATCGCCAAGTTTGCCGACCACCTGCCGCTTTACCGCCAAGAGTCGATTTTCGGTCGAGCGGGCCTGGCGATTCCACGTTCCACTTTGGCTCAATGGGTTGGCATTACCGGCGTGCAGTTGCAGCCCTTGGTTGACGCGCTGCGCGATGTGGTGCTTGGGCAGCAGGTCGTCCACGCTGATGAAACACCGGTGCAGATGCTTGCGCCAGGCTCGAAGAAAACGCACCGTTCCTATGTTTGGGCCTACGCCACCAGCCAGTTTTCGGACGTGGCAGCGGTGGTTTATGACTTCAGCCCCAGCCGCGCCGGAGAACATGCTCGCAACTTCCTGCAAGACTGGAAGGGCAAACTGGTGTGTGATGACTTTGGCGGCTACAAGGCCAGTTTCGAACTCGGTGTGACCGAGATCGGCTGCATGGCCCATGCCCGGCGCAAGTTCTTCGAATTGCACGCCACCAACAAGAGCATGCTCGCCGAGCAGGCCCTGCGCTACATCCAGTTGCTGTACGAAATCGAGAGCGAAGTCCGCGATCTGGAGCCGGATTTACGGCGCCGAATACGGCAAGAAAAAGCCGTCCCGGTGATGGATAGACTGCATACCTGGATGATCGCCCAGCGCGATCTCGTGCCTGAAGGTTCGGCTATTTGCAGAGCACTGGATTACAGCCTGAAACGCTGGGCAGCGCTGTCGCGCTACCTCAGTGATGGGGCGGTACCTATTGACAATAACTGGGCAGAGAACCAGATCCGTCCGTGGGCGCCGGGACGCAAAAACTGGCTCTTCGCTGGATCGCTGCGTAGCGGCAAACGAGCGGCGGCGATCATGAGTCTGATCCAGTCTGCGCGGCTGAATGGCCATGATCCGTATGCCTATTTGAAGGATATCCTCATGCGTTTGCCGACGCAGCGGGCGAGTGAGATCGATCAGTTGCTGCCGCATAAGTGGCAGCCGGTCTAATCACGCAAGGCGTGATGCCCGGACGCATACGTTGAATGCAGCAGTCGGTCACTTTCGCACATAAGTATTAACGATTAAGGCGGAAGATGATCGTCGTTGGATGGGTACGTCACAAACTTCGCTGCGTTATCTGGCGTCAATGGAAGCAGCCCTCTACGAGGGCGCGCAACCTGATGCGTCTGGGACTCAACGAAGCGCGGGCCTGTACATCAGCGTCCAATGGCCGGGGCCCAAGGTGGAACTCGGGAGCGCCACATATGAATCAGGCACTGCCGAAGAAACTCTGGGATCAGCTTGGACTGGTCTCAATACTGGATACGATAAACCGGCTTAGCCGCATAACC